>NZ_JBEZJL010000058.1:0-67797 GCF_040651755.1 Actinomadura sp. NPDC048394
CCGGGGCCCCCCCCTCCCCCCCCCCCCCGCCCGGGGGGGCGGGGCCGCCCCGCCGGGCGCCCGGCCGGGCGCCCGGCGGGGCGTCACTCGCGGGCGCCCACGGCGTCGGCGGGACGGGTCCGCATCGCGAGCCGGGCGGGCAGCGCCGTGGCCGCCGCCGCGAGGAGGCCGCCCCAGGCGATCACGCCGAGGTGGGCGAGCGGCGGGACGGACGGCCCGCCGCCGGTCATGCCGCGCCCGAACGCGGTGAGGGTCGCGAGCGCGATCGCGGTGCCGAGGACGCCGGCGACCAGCACGACGGCGAGGGTCTCCCCGCCGAGCATCCGCGTGATCTGCCGGCGGGTGGCACCGGACAGCCGCAGCACGGCGAGCTCGCGGGCCCGGCCGGCGGTCGACATCGCCAGCGTGTTGACGACGGCGATCGCGGTGAACGCGATGATCAGGCCCATCGCGATGTAGTTGACCTCGGCGTTCGCGGAGGCGGTGTCCTCGGCGAGGGTCGACGCGCTGACGGTCGGGACGCCCTTCGGGGCGGCACCCGCGATGAGGACGGTGCCGCGCGGGTCGTCCACGTGGGCGGCGAGGAGGGCGTGGTCGGCGGTGAGGTCGCCGAAGCCGAGCCCGCGCCCGTAGACGGCGACGACCTTCAGCGCGGCGGGGGTGCCATCGCCGAGGGTGAGCCGGAGCGTGTCGCCGGGCCCGACGTGCAGCCGGGACGCCGCCGTGGTGCTGACCGCGATGGACGACGGGTCCAGCGCCTTGATGTCGCCCTTGCGGACGTCGAGGTCCATGGTCTTGCCGAGCCCTGCGGTGGTGACGCCCTGCACGCCGTAGTTCTCCAGCCCGACCCGGACGGTGCTGTGCACGACCTCCGTCACGGCGGTGACGCCGGGCGCGCGGCGGATCTCTTCCGCGGTGCCGTGCGGGATCTTCGGGCCGGCGACGTGCGCGGCGAGCGTGCCGTCGGTCGCCTGCCGCACGGCGGCGCGTCCCGTGGTCGTCTGCGCGAACAGGATCGTGGCGGTGAGCCCGATCATCAGTGTCAGCGGCGTGATCACGGACGCGAGGCGCCGCGCGCCCGCGCCGAGGTTCGCGGCGGCGAGGTGCCCGGCGACCGGGAACGCGCGCAGCGGGACGGCGAGGACGGCGACGGCCGCGCGGGCGATGACCGGGCCGAGCAGCGCGACCGCGACCGTCCAGGCCAGCGCGGTCAGCATCGTGACGGGGCTCGCCGCGGCCTCGGTGTGCAGGCCGGACAGGACGATCGTCAGCACGACGGATCCGGCGAGGACCAGCAGCCCGGCGGCGGTGCGCGCGACGCCGAGCCGGGGCGGGGTCAGCGCCGCGTCCCCGAGCGCTTCGACGGGGCGGATCCGCGCCGTCCGGCGCCCGGCGATCCGGGCCGCCGCGACGGCCGCGACGATCGCCGCCACCGCAGCCGCGGCCGGCGGGAACGGGCTGACGACCAGGTCGAGGTTCGGGGGCAGGGCGCCGAGGCCGCGGAACCGGTCGCGCAGCCAGAACGCCAGTGGCAGCCCGGCGGCGGCGCCGAGCGGCCCGGCGGCGAGGCCGATGAGCAGCGCCTCCCGCCCGATCATCCGGCGGACCTGCCGGGGCGTCGCGGCGACGGCCCGCAGCAGCGCGATCTCCCGCTGCCGCTGCTGCACCGAGAGCGCGAACGTGCCGGACACGACGAGGATCGCGACGAGCAGCGCCGTCCCGCCGAGCGCGCCGCCCATGCTGATCAGCTTGATCCGGGACCGCTCGGCGCCGGGGAACTCGGCCCGGCCGCGGTCCGCGCCGGTGTGGACGGTGGCGCGGGTGCCGCGCAGCGCGGCGGCGATCGCGGCCTTGGAGCCGGTCGCGCCGATCGCGGTGACCTGGCCGGGGTGCCCGGCCAGCCGGCGCGCCTCGGCGGTGGTGAAGAAGATCGCGGCCTGGTCCTTCAGGGCCTGCCGCGTCACGCCGGACACCCGGTAGGAGCCCGGTTCGGCGGACGCGACCCGGACCCGCGAGCCGGGGCGCAGGCCGTTCGCGCGGGCCGTCGCCGCGTCCACGACGATCTCGTCGGCGGCGGTGGGCGCCCGGCCCTCCCGCAGCGTGAACGGGGTCAGCGCGGCCGACTCCCAGCCGTGCCCCCACGACTCGTCCGGCCCGGCGCCGATCTCCGCGGGGAACGCGACCTCGGTGACGACGCCGCGGGCGCCCGCCGCGCGGACCGCGTCCGCGGCCGAGGCGGGCAGCCACGCCCGCTCCGCGATCGCCTTCGCCTTGTGCTTGACCTTGCCCTTCTTCTTGATCTTCGTCTGGTGGACGAACTGGTCGCCGGTCACCACCACCGGCGCCCCCGCGTACCGCTCCGGCGCGACCGAGCCGCGCAGCCCGGTGTCCAGGAGCACCCCGCACGCGCACACCAGCGCCGCCGCGCACAGCAGCGCGACGAACGCGCCCGCGAACCCCGCCTTGCGGTGCCGCACCGTGGAAAGGACGATCCGCAGCATCAGTTCCACGCCCCCAGCCGGGTCATGCAGGCCGCCACCTTGTCGCTGGACGGCGCGTCCATCGCGTCGGCGATCCGGCCGTCCGCGAGGAACAGCACCGTGTCCGCGTACGACGCGGCGACCGGGTCGTGGGTCACCATCACGACCGTCTGCCCCATGGCGTCGACGGTCTCGCGCAGCAGGGTCAGGACGTCCCGCGCCGTCATCGTGTCCAGCGCGCCCGTCGGCTCGTCCCCGAACACCACTTCCGGACGCGTGACCAGCGCGCGCGCTATGGCGACCCGCTGCTGCTGCCCGCCGGACAACTGCGCCGGACGATGCCCTAGGCGTTCGCTCAGGCCGACTCTCTCGACGACCTCGTCCAGCCATTTCCGGTCGACCCGCGTACGGGCGAGCCGCAGCGGCAAGGTGATGTTCTGCTCGACCGTCAGCGACGACACCAGGTTGAACGCCTGGAACACGAAACCGACCCGCTGCCTGCGCAGCTCCGTCAGCTTCGTCTCGTTCAGGCCGGACAGCTCGGTGTCGCCCAGCCGGACGCTGCCGGACGTCGGGCTGTCGAGGCCCGCCGCGCAGTGCAGGAACGTGCTCTTCCCCGATCCCGACGGGCCCATCACGGCGGTGAACCGGCCGCGCGGGATGCCCGCCGACACCTCGCGCAGCGCCGCCACCGCGCCCCTCCCCTTGCCGTACACCTTGCTGACCGCGTCCATCCGCACCGCTTCGTTCATGCGGACAAGTCTTCTGACCTGCGGCTTCACGGGCCAGAGAGCACATCACCGGTCATATGTGATCTCGTCATGGTCCGGCCCGTGACCGCGTCACTGGTAGACATGAGCCGTGATCAACGTGCTCCTCGCGGACGACCACCACGTCGTGCGCAGCGCGCTGGCGGCCCTGCTGTCGCTCGAACCGGACCTGACCGTGGTGGCCGAGGTCGAGCGCGGCGACGAGGTCCTCGCCGCCGCCCGCGCCGCCCGCCCGGACGTCGCCGTCCTGGACGTCGACATGCCCGGCATGGACGGCCTCGCGGCCGCCGCCGCGCTGCACGACGCCCTCCCCGGCGTCGCCACGCTGATCCTCACCGGCCACGGCAAGCCCGGCCACCTGCGCCGCGCCCTCGCCGCGAACGTCCGCGGCTTCCTGCTGAAGACCGCGCCGCCGGACGAGCTCGCCGCCGGGATCCGCACGGTCGCCGCGGGCGGGCGCGTCCTCGACCCCAAGCTCGCGCTGACCGCCTGGGACCTCGCCGACAACCCGCTCACCCCGCGCGAGACGGACGTGCTGCGCCTCGCCGCCGAGGGCGCGGAGGCACCGGAGATCGCCGAGCGGCTGCACCTGTCGGCCGGGACGGTCCGCAACTACCTGACCGCCGTCGTCACCAAGCTCAACGCGCGCAACCGCACCGACGCGGCCCGCATCGCGCGAGAGGCGGGCTGGCTCTAGAGCGAGAGGCGGGCTGGCTCTAGAGCGAGACGCGCTGGGGACCCCGCCGGCTTCAGCCGATCACGGCCTCCACCCGGAAGCCGCCCTTGCCGTCGGCGCGCGCGCTGAGCGTCCCTCCGGCCGCTGCCAGGCGCGTCGTCAGGTTCCCGATTCCCGACCCGGGAGCCGTACGCGGCGCCGCCGGATCCAGCCCGTCGTTCTCCACGACCAGCCGGACCACACCGTCCTCCTGCGCGGTCACGATGACGCAGCGTTTCGCGGCGCTGTGCCGGAGCACGTTGGTCACGGCCTCGCGTAGAACGGTGCCGAGCACGGCCGACGTCCCGTCCGTCAGTTCCCCGTGCGCGAGGTCCATCTCGACCTCGACCCCTGCCGCGGCCAGCACCGACCGCGCCGAACGCGCCTCCCCGTCCAGCGACAGCCCGGCGTCGCCGCCGGTGGCCGCGTCCAGGTCCCGGCCGGCGCGTTCCGCCATCGCCACGACCTCCTCCAGCTCCGCTCGCGCGCGCGCCGGATCGACGTCCGCGAGCCGCCGCGCCAGCTCGCACTTCAGCAGGATCGCCGCGAGGCTGTGCCCCAGCAGGTCGTGCAGGTCGCGCGCCGCCCGCAGCCGCTCCTGGACGGTCGCGGCCCGCGCCAGCTCCTCCCCGGCCGCCCGCAGGTCCCGGACGAGCCGCGCCAGCCGGACGAGCCCGTACACGACCAGGCCGGTGACCAGCGTGCTGATCACGTAGTTGGTGACGGCCGCCGGCCCGAGCCCGAGTGCCGCTCCGCCCGCCCCGACCGCCGCCATCACCGCGGCGACCAGCGGGATCGCGACCTTGCGCGGCAGGCCGACCAGCAGCGTCCCGACCAGGAACCCCGCGACGCCCAGCCACGGCTTCCCGAGCAGCGGCACGGGCGCGACGCTCAGCACCGCCAGGCCCAGCGCCCACGCCTTGGGCCGCCCGGTGCTCGTCCACAGCAGCTGAAGCGCACCGATGCAGACCAGCAGCGCCGCCGCGACCGGCCACTCCCACCCCCACGGAACCTGCAGCAGCCCCTTGACGGAGAACCCCGCCAGCACGGCCGCGAGCAGTCCCACCGACAGCCGGTAGGCGGCCCGGTCCGGCAGGCTCACCGGCCGCTCGCCCGCCTTCACCGAAGCCTCGACCGCGAACCTGCCGTCCTCCCCGAGCCCGGTGGAGAAGCCGCCGCCCGCCGCCCGCACCCGCCGCGCGGCGTCCTCCAGCCCCTCCTCGCCGAGCTCGGCCGTCCGGACTCCGTCGTTCACGACGCGCAGCCGCACGAACCCGTCCACTTCGGAGGTCTCGATGACGCAGGTCCGCGCCGTCCCAACGCGCACGACGTCCGTGACCGCCTCGCGCAGCGCCATCGCCAGGAGCGCCCCGGCCGGTCCCAAAGGCTCGCTGTGGCTCGTCCGCACCTCCGCGTGGACGCCCGCCGACTCCAGCAGCGCGCGCGCCGCCGACGCTTCTGGGGCTAGCGACATGCTGCGGAAATCGGCCGCCGCTGCGCGGGCCTCGTTCAGCGACCTCCGCGCGACGTCCAGCACGCCCGCGATCTCCTTGGGCCGCTCCAGCGCCCGGCGGCTCCCCGCCGAGATCTCCCGCAGCCCGTCGCCGAGCCCGCGGTTCAGCTCCGCCGCGATCCGCAGCCGCTCCCGCGCCACCGCCGCCATCGTCAGCGGCAGCCGCGCCGCCGCGGTGTCGTCCGCCCGGTCCGCCAGCCGCACCAGCCCGTAGACGACCAGCCCGGTGAGCAGGCACGTGATCGTCACGTCGGCGCCGCCGAGGACCGCCGCGCTCCCGACGACCGCCGCCGCGAGCGGCCACGCGCCCGCCAGCAGCAGCGAGCCCGCCGCGAACCCGAGGACGCCCGCGGACGTGCCGAACGCCAGCACGCCCGCGTAGCCCGCGGCGGCCTGCACCGGGATCCCCCAGCGCCACCGGCCGTCCCGCGCGACGACCCGGACGATCTGGACGCCCAGCACGACCGCCACCAGGGCGACCGCGGCCGCCACCCGGCCGGGCCCCGCCGTCCGCGCCGGCGCCGCCAGGACGTACACCCCGGCGAACGACGCCAGCACGGCTCCGACGATCAGCCGCGCCCGCCCCGGCACCCGACCCTCCACAATCCGGACACACCCCCACATAGTCGGCGTGTCACGATCCTGCCACGCCGCCCGCGCGGCGCGGCCGGGCGCCGGGTCAGTCCCAGCGCGTCCCGGCCGGGATCCGGAACGTCGTGTTGATCCGGTTGAAGAAGTTGGTGACCGCCACCATCAGCACCAGCGACCCGAGCTGCCGCTCGTCGAAGTGCCGCGCGGCCTCCGCCCAGATCTCGTCCGTGACGGCGCCGGGCCGGTCGGACAGCCGCGTCGCCGCCTCGGCGAGCGCCAGCGCGGCCCGTTCCGCCTCGTCGAACAGCGGGTTCTCGTACCAGGCCGCGACGCCCATCAGCTTCTCGTGGGCGATGCCCGCCTTGGCCGCCGCCGTGGCGCCCGCGTCGACGCAGGCGCTGCAGCCGTTGATCTGGCTCGCCCGCAGATGCACCAGCTCCAGCGTCTCGCGCGGCACCCCGCCCGAGTACACCTCCTTGAACAGGAGCTGGACGCCTTTCGTGATGTCGGGCTGGCTCTTCGGGTCCTGAATGCGTGCCGTCATCGCTCCTCCTTGGAACATCCGGTCGGTGGACGGCACTACGACGTCCGGACGCGGCGGGAGGTAACGCGCGGCCCGCGGCGTTACCTCGCTAGCGCCCGGCGCGTCCTGATAGTGAGAACGCCATACGCCGAGGAGGATCGTGACCGAAGAGGACCAGCTCGCCGCGGAGTTCGAGGCGCAGCGCCCCTACCTGCACGCGGTCGCGTTCCGCGTACTCGGCTCCCACTCCGACGCGGACGACGCCGTCCAGGAGGCGTGGCTGCGGCTCGCACGGACCGGCGCCGACGGCATCGACGACCTGCGCGGATGGCTCACCACCGTGACCGGCCGGATCTGCCTCGACCTGCTGCGCAAGCGCGGAACGCGGCGCGAGCAGCCCCTCGAACTGGACATCGGCGCGCTCCCCCTCGACGCGGACGCGGACGCGAACGCACGGATCGATCCGGAGGAGGAAGCGGTGCTCGCCGAGTCCGTGGGCCTCGCGCTGTACGTCGTCATGGACGCGCTGACCCCGGCGGAACGGGTGTCGTTCGTGCTGCACGACGTGTTCGAGGTCCCGTTCGACGCGATCGCGGCGGTCCTCGGCCGGAGCACCCCGGCCGCCAAGATGCTCGCCAGCCGGGCCCGCGGACGGCTGCGGTCCGGCGCGCCCGCGTCCGGCTCCGGCGCCGCCGGCCGGGACGTCGTCGACGCGTTCCTGGCGGCGGCGGGCCGGGGCGACGTCGCCGGGCTGCTGGCCGTGCTCGCCCCGGACGTCGAGCTGCGGGCGCACGGCCCCGGCGGGAGCGTCGTCGTCCGCGGCGCGGGCGAGGTCGCGGCGCAGGCGCGCCGGTTCGCGCGGCCGGGCGCGACCGGCCATCCGGTCCTCGTCGACGGCCTGCCGGGCGTCCTCATCACGGTCGGCGGGCGGCCGGTGACGGTTCTGGCCTTCACGGTCGCGGACGGCGCCGTGACCGCGATCAGCGGGCTCACCGACCCCGCGCGGCTGGGCCGGATCGTCCCGTCCTGGGTCGCCTGACCGCCGCCGCGCACGCGGTCGGGCGTCAGGGCGTCAGGAGGACCTTGATCGCGCGGCGCTCGTCCATCGCCCGGTAGCCCTCGGCGGCCTCCGCCAGCGGGAGCGTCAGGTCGAAGACGCGGCCCGGGTCGATCTCCCGGTTCCAGATCAGGTCGACCAGCTCCGGCAGGAACCGGCGGACGGGCGCCGGCCCGCCGTGCAGGTGCACCTGGGAGAAGAACAGCTCCTCGCCGGGCAGCTCGACGCCGTGCGCGACGCCGACGAACCCGACGTGGCCGCCGGGCCGGGTGGACCGGATCGCCTGCGCCATCGACTCCTGGGTGCCGACCGCCTCGATGACGCTGTGCGCGCCGAGCCCGCCGGTCATGTCCTTGATCTTCGCGACGCCGTCGGCGCCGCGCTCGGTGACGACGTCGGTGGCGCCGAACGCGCGCGCGAGCTCCTGGCGCGGCGCGTGCCGGCTCATCGCGATGATCCGCTCGGCGCCGAGCTGACGGGCGGCGAGGACGCCGCACAGGCCGACCGCCCCGTCCCCGACGACCGCGACCGTCTTGCCCGGACCCACGTCCGCCGCCACGGCGCCGAACCAGCCGGTGCCGAGCACGTCGGACGCGGCGAGCAGGCTCGGGACGAGGTCCGCCGGCGGCGGCTCCGGGGTCGCGACCAGCGTGCCGTCCGCGAGCGGGATCCGGGCGAGCTGGGACTGCGTCCCGATCGTGCCCATCAGCACGCGGTGGACGCACGAGCTCTGGTAGCCCGCGCGGCACAGCTCGCACGTGCCGTCGGACGCCCAGAACGAGCCGATCACGAACTGGCCCGGCCTGATCGTCCGGACGCCCGCGCCGACCTCCTCGACGACCCCGACGTACTCGTGCCCCATCGGGGCGGGGCCGTCGGGCTTCTCCACGCCCCGGTACGGCCACAGGTCGGACCCGCAGACGCAGGTCGCCGACAGGCGGACGATCGCGTCGGTCGGCTCGATGATCGCCGGGTCGGCGCGCTCCTCGACGCGCACGTCGCCGGGCGCGTGCAGCACTGCTCCGAGCATGGAACGGAACTCCTCGGTCTTCGGGAATCTTCGGCTTCGGAATCTTCGGCTTCGGGAAACTTCGGGCTTCGGGGAACGCGGTCAGGCGCCGCCGCGGCTCGCCGGCCGCCGCTCGAGGATCTCCATGTGCTCTCCTTCCTTGCCGTCAGCCATGAAACCCCTGCTGAGAGGCCTATGACAGGGACGGCTGTGTCAGGTAACGGCAGTACCCCCCTCGCCGCGGGCATGCCGCATAGCGTGGATGGCATGGACAGCAGGAACGAGGTCCGGGACTTCCTGGCGTCCCGCCGCGCGCGGATCACGCCGCAGCAGGCGGGGCTGCCCGTCTACGGAGGGAACCGGCGCGTTCCCGGGCTGCGCCGCGAGGAGGTCGCCATGCTCGCGGGCGTCAGCGTGGACTACTACATCCGCCTGGAGCGCGGGAACCTGTCCGGCGTGTCCGACAGCGTCCTGGAGGCGCTGGTCCGCGCGCTGCAGCTGGACGACGCGGAGCGCGCCCACCTGTTCGACCTCGCCCGCGCCGCCGGGCCCGGGGGCGCCGTGCACCGCGCCCGCCGTTCCGCGCCGAAGGTCCGGCCGGGGCTCCAGCGCATGCTGGACGCGATGACGGACGCGCCCGCGATCATCCGCGACGGGCGCATGGACGTCGTCGCCGCCAACCGGCTCGGCCGCGCCATGTACTGGCCGGTCTACCAGAGCCCGCGCCCGGCCGGGCGTCCGCCGAACATCGCGCGCTTCCAGTTCCTCGACCCCGCCGGGCCCGGCTTCTTCCCCGAGTGGAACACCGCCGCCGACATCACGGTCGCGCTGATGCGGACGGAGGCGGGCCGCGACCCCTACGACAAGGTGCTCACCGACCTGATCGGCGAGCTGTGCACCCGCAGCGACGACTTCCGCACCCGCTGGGCCCGGCACAACGTGCGGCGGCACCACGCCGGGACCAAGACCTTCCACCATCCGGCCGTCGGCGACCTCGTCCTCGACTACGAGTCGATCGACCTGGCGGCCGACGGGGGCCTGAACATGACGGTCTACACCGCGAACCCGGACTCCTCCAGCCATGACGCGCTGCGGCTCCTCGCCAGCTGGGCCGCCACCCTCGACGACGACGCCCGCACGAACGACGCCGCGCGCGGAGACGGCCGGCCGCGCCGCGCGCCCGGCCGGTCCCCCGGCCCGCGCGCCTGAGCCCGCCGCCGGCGACGAATCCGCACCGCCCGCGTTGTCACGCGGCCGCATAGAACCGCGGTTTCCAAATAGATACTGTTGTTCTTATGAAACGCACGCGAAGGAACCGCATGCGACGCCGCCTCACCGCGGCCGCCCTGGCGGCGTGCGCCGCCCTCACCGCGCCCGCCGCCGCGTCCACCCCCGCCGAGGCGGAGACCGCGTACCCGGTGGGCGACCTGGCGACCTCGATCGGCAACTTCCTCTTCAGCCCGGACGCCGTCCCCGGGGCCAACATCTGGTCCTGCCGGCCGTCCGCCGCGCACCCCTACCCCGTCGTGATCGTGCACGGCACCACGTCCAACTTCGGCTCCGCCGGCGCCATGATGGCGCCCACCCTCGCCAACGCTGGGTACTGCGTCTACGGGTTCAACTACGGCGAGACGTCCCTGACCGCCGGCCACGTCTACGGGCTCGGCGAGGTCGCCGCGTCGGCCCGCACCATGAGCGCGTTCGTCGACCGCGTGCTCGCCGCGACGGGCGCCCCGAAGGTCGACGTGATCGGCGGCTCCCAGGGCGGGATGATGCCGAACTACTACATCAAGCGGCTCGGCGGCGCGGCCAGGGTCCGCACGATGATCGGGCTCGCACCGACCAACCACGGCACCACCATGCAGGGGCTGGTGAACCTCGGCCGGTCGCTGCACGTCCTCGGGCTGGTCAACGACGCCTACCGGTTCATCGGGGCGCCCACCTACCCGGAGCAGGAGGAGGGGTCCGACTTCCAGAAGGCGCTGTTCGCCGATGGCGACACCGTCCCCGGCGTCCGCTACCTGACGATCGCGACCTCGCACGACACGACCGTCACCCCGCTGGCGAACTCGTTCCTGCACGGCGGCGACTCCACCAACATCCTGCTGCAGGACCTGTGCCCCGACGACCCGGTGAGCCACTCCGGGATGTCGCTCGACGGCCCGATCATGCAGATCGTCCTCAACGCCATCGGACCCGACGAGCCGGGCTTCAAGCCGCGATGCACCGGCTACGGCCCGAACGTCTAGCCGGGGCCCGCCGCCGCGGCGGCATCCATCACGGGGGCCGGATGTCAAGCAGCGGCGGCGGGCGGGCGCCGTACCCGCGAGGGACGGGCTCTGTGGCGCCGGAGCGGTAAACGAAGAGTCGCGCATCATCAACGCAGAGTCATCGCGTCGGGAGAGGTGCGCCGCCGTGCCTCACGGGCGACGCCTTATCGATCACCACGTACGTCGATCACCACGTACCGCGCCATGGGGAGACCTCGATGCCCGACACCGCGATCAGCCGCCACGCCGTCCCCGTCCACCGTGCCGTCCTGGCGTGCGACTGCCCGGGCTGCCCCACATGCGGGGGCAGCGGCACGCTGTCGGGCGGCCGCACCTGCGGGACGTGCCAGGGGACGGGACGGTGCTCGCACGGCGGCGGCCGCTGACCGGGGTGTTTTACCGAGAGTTGCCCGGACGCTGCCCGCGACGCGTTGTCCCCCATCCTCACGCACGGTTACTTTCCGACCTGGAGGGTCACTCCATGTGACCGAATGTCAGGGAATCGGGGGGAACATGTCGATCAGGCGTTTCATCGGCGGCGCCGTCGCGCTGGGCGCGGCCGCCGCCGGGGCGGTCGGCGTCGCCGGGCCGGCGTCCGCCGCCGCGCCGGCCGCTGCCGTCGCCGTCCAGGACGGGCACGGCAAGCCCGCTCACGGCCACGGGAAAGGCCGTGCCCACGGGAAAGGCCATGGGAAAGGCCACGGCCATGGTCACGGCAGGCACGACAGCGCCACGGCGCCGGAGCGGGTGCTGTCGAACAGCGCGCTCGTCCGCGCGTCCAGGGAGTTCGTGGAGTCGGCCCGGCGGCACGGGAACCAGCGCGTCACCATGGTGATCATGGAGCGGGCCGGCACCATCCGGCTGGTGGTCCGCACGCGCAGGGCGGGCCCGCAGACCTACGTGTCCGCCAAGGCCAAGGCGTACACGGCGGTGGCGTTCGGCCAGCCGACCAGCGCGCTGTCCGGGAACGAGACGATCAAGCAGATCCCGGGCACGCTCACGCTGCCCGGCGGCGTCCCGGTGTTCTACAAGGGCTTCCCGATCGCGGGCATCGGCGTGGGCGGCGCGCCGGACGGCCGGATCGACGAGGCGATCGCCAACGACGTGCTGGCGGCGATCGAGCGGTGATCCGCGCGGGGCGGGGCCGCCGGCGGCAGACTCTCCGGTAACGCGTTCGCTCCCCCGAGCCAAGTGGGGGTGAAGCGGCGAGAGGGAGTGAGCGCATGGCCGGATCCGACGACGGCCTCGCCCGCGTGGGACGAGATCCCGCGGCGTTCGAGGAGTTCTACCGGCGGCACGTCGAGGCGGTGGGCCGGTTCGTGGCCCGCCGGGTCGACGATCCGCACACCGCCGCCGACCTGACCGCCGAGGTGTTCCTCGCGGTCATCGAGTCGGCGCACACCTACCGGCCCGCGGCGGGCTCGGAGGTCGGCTGGCTGTACGGGGTGGCCCGCAACGTGGTCGCGGCCGAACGGCGCCGCGCCGCCCGGGAGCGCCGCACGACCGGCCGGGAGGCGGGACGGCGGCGGCTGGAGGCCGACGACATCGCGGCGCTGGTGGAGCGCATCGACGCGGAGGCGGCGGGCCGTCGCACGTACCGGGCGCTGGACGAGCTGCCGGAGGGCGTGCGGGCGGTGCTGGAGCTGATCGCGGTCGACGGGCTGACGGTGACCGAGGCCGCGGCGGCGCTCGGCATCCGGCCGGTGACCGCGCGGGTGCGGCTGCACCGGGCGCGGCGGGTGCTGCGCGACCTGGTGCCGGAGGCGGGCGTGGCGCTCGCGTACGCGAAGGAGGGCGCATGAACGGGTACGAGGAGCGGATCATGTCGGAGCTGAAGGTCGTGGTCGCCGAGCGCGCCGCGGCGGCGGGCACGGCAGCGGAGGCGCCGGCGGCGGCGCGGCGGCGTCCGGGCCGCCGGATCGGGCTCGGCCTGGCGGTCGTCGCGGCGGCGGCGGGCGCCGCGGTCGCGCTCCCGATCGTCACCGGCGGGGGCGAGGCCAGGGCGAACGCGGTCGAGCTGCGGCGGGACGGCGCCGTCGCGGTGCACGTGCGCGAGTTCTCGCACCCCGAGCGGGTCGAGCGCAAGCTGCGGGGCTTCGGGATCCCGGCGAAGGTGCAGTTCCTGCCGAGCGGCAAGAAGTGCAGGCCGGGACGGGCGCACTGGATCTACGACGGGTCCGCCGACCGCGTGTTCGGGACGATCCCGAAGGAGCTGAACGAGAGCGCGACGCTGATCTACCCCAAGCGCCTCAAGCCGGGGCAGACCGTCGTCCTGGACGTGTGGGCGCTGCTCGGCAAGGACGGCGAGATGAGGACGAGCGTCCTGAACGAGAAGGTCGCGCAGGGCCGGGTCGGCGCGTGCGTCGTGGTGCCGGGCGGCCCCGAGGTCCACGAGAACTGGGCGGGCGACGGCCCGAACACGGTCGAAGACCCGAACGACTGACGGTCCCGGCCCGCTGGGGGCGCCGCGACGCAACCCGTCGCGGCGCCCCTCCGCATGTCGCGGGGAACCGGGGCGCGGGCGGGCCGCATCCGGCCGTTGTGCGCAGGACGGCATGGACGCCGCGCGAACTCCGGCTTACCGTGCAGGCCCCGGCAGGCCCGCCAGAGGAGTTCGCATCGAGGACGCAGACCCGCGCGCCGCGCCCCGGCCGGATGGGCCGGCCCGGATCGGCCATCGGATCCGGACAGCCCGCTCCCTGGTCTGGCGCGGCGACCGTCACGGCGCGGTGCTCCTCGCCGGGATCGCGCTGGACGTGACCCTGGACCCGCAGGACCGCGCGGCCGCGGCACGGGCGCTCATGGCCGATGCCTCCCTGGTCGATCCGGCGCTGCTCGCCCGCCTCGTCACCTGCGCGACGCTTCCCCGGGCCCAGCGGGCGATCGCCCTCGACCTCCTCGACGGGCTCGGCGCGTCCGGCGGCCCGGCGCTGGACGCGCTGTGCGCGACCGCCACGGACCGCGCCGTCGACGCGCCGGCCCGGGCGTCGGCCGCGGCTAGGCTGCTCATGACCGGCCGGGCGGCCCGGACACCGCCGGACGTCCTGGAGACGATCGCCGCCGACACCGGGATCGACACGTGGCTGCGGCACGGCGCGCTCAGGAGGCTCGGCGCCGAGGTCCACGCGCGGATCGCCGTGGACCCGGCCGCCGACCCGGAGGTCCGCGTGTGGGCGTTGCGGAGCGCGTTCGCCGCGGGCGAGGAGGACCGTCCTCTCCTCCGTCCCGTCGCATGGCGGCTCGCGTCCGACCCCGGCCTGTCTCCGGAGCTGCGGCTCCAGGCGATGACCGCGCTCGCCGCGGATCCGCCGTCGGCATGGCACCTGCTCAAGATCGCCGAGATCGCGGAGACGGTCCCGGGCGGCGTGCCGGAGGAGTTCGCGGACATCGCCGCGGGCGGCGTCGCGGAGCGGCTCGCGTCGGCCTCCGACGGCACCGCGCGGACGCTGCTCCTCGCCCCGGGGCTGCCGGAGCGCGTCCGGGCCGTCGCCCTGGAACGGCTGCTCCAAGGGTTCCCGCGCGCCGCCGCCCGGCTGCTGCGCGGCGTCCTCCTCGGCGCGGACACCCCGCCCGGCCTGCGCGGGCTCGCCGCCGGGGCCGTCGTCGGGCGGCCGGTCGGGCCGCTCCTCACGCTGGTCGCGGACGGCCGCCTGGACCGCGGCGTCTGGCTGCCCGCCGCCCTCCGCGAGCCCGCGGCGGGCGCGGCCCTCGCCTGGGAGGACGTCCGCACCGGGCGCGGCACCCCGGCGGAGCGGTCGGCCGTGATCGCGTGCCTGTGCGCGTCGGGCGCCGCGCCGCCGGCCGGCGTGCTCGACCGGCTCCTCGCCGACCTGCCGCGGTGGGACGCGGCGCGCCCGTGGCTCGCCGCCGAACTCGCCCGGCGCGACCGGGACGCCGGCATCGCCGCCCTGCGCGCCATGGTCCTCGCGCGCGAGGCGCCGCCGGCCCTGCGGCGGTCCGCCGCCGAACGGCTGCACGGCCTGGACTGCGAGGCCGCGCTCGCCGCGTTCGTCCAGGCCGCCGAGGACGACCCGGTGCCGTCCCCCGGTGTCAGGGCGATGGCGCCGCTGTTCGAGCCCGGCGGTTCCCTCGGCGACGCGGTGCTCCGCCGTCTGGCCGAGCACGCCGTCCCCGGCGCCGCGGCGCCACTGCTCGGCCGAGACGCCGCCGCCGAACTCCTCGACCGTCCGGACGTCTGGGCCCGCCTGTCCCGCGACAGGAGGGTGATGAAACGCGTTGTCCGGTTCCTGCGGTTCCTTGCGGGATGGGCGTCCCGGGTGGTCGCCGCGGCCAGGCGCGGTGCCGCGTCCCTGTCTGGCCGCGCGCCGAAGTCCTTGCGTTTCCGGGGGCGCCGCTTCGGACGCACGCCGCCGCGACCGGCCGTCGAGGCGGCCGGCCTTTCGGAGTTGCCCGCCCGTCCTGCCGACCTCCTCGCCGCGTGCGAACGCCTCCTGGAGGCGATCGACGAGGAGGACGAGGCGGCGTTCCGGGCGCTCGACGAGGCCGTACGCCGCGCGCGCGACGACCGGCGCCGATGATCACGCCCGTCCGGAGGGTATTGCGCTCTGGCGGTTTATGAATCTAATGTCAGCTTCATTCGTGGTACGGATCGGAGCTGACATGTGCGACGGGCAAGTGGACGGGACCGGGACGGCGGGGGCGCGGCCATCGCGGCGGGCGGTCCTCGGGACGGCGGCGGTGGCGGGCATGGCCGCCTTCGGCGCCGCCGCCGCGCCGGGCCGGGCGCTCGCGGCGGCGCCGGCGCGGCCGGACGGCGGGCGGCCGGACGCGCGGACGCGGCTGGTGCTGCTCGGCACCGCGGGCGGCCCGGTGCCGATCGCGGAGCGGTTCGGGATCTCCAGCGCCGTCGTCGTCGGTGACCGGACGTACCTGTTCGACGCGGGGCGCGGGTCGGCCAGCCAGTACGTGCGGGCGGGGCTGCCGTTGAAGTCGCTCAAGGCCGTCTTCGTGACGCACCTGCACGCCGACCACACCGCCGACCTGTTCAACTACCTGATGCTGGCGCAGGCCAGCCCGGACGGCGACGCGCTGGTCCCGCCGGTGCGGGTGTTCGGGCCGGGCCCGGCCGGGGCGATGGGGCCGCCGTTCGCGGGGCCGCGCCCCGTCCCGGACGTCAACCCGGACAATCCCACGCCGGGCCTGAAGGACCTGATCAACGGCAGCCTGGACGCGAACGCCTACACGTTCAACATCTACGGGCGGGAGGGCGCGACGCCGATCCATCCGGAGTCGATCCTGGAGCTCACCGAGATCGACGTGTCCCGGACCGGCGCGGACCCGCTGAAGAACCGCGCGCCGCGCATCCGCCCGTTCACCGTGTTCGAGGACGACCGGATCCGCGTGCAGGCGACGCTCGGCGCGCACGGCCTGGTGTTCCCGGCGTTCGGGTTCCGCTGCGAGACGCCGGACGGGGTGATCACCTTCTCGGGCGACACCGCGTACCACGAGAACATCATCGAGCTGGCGCACGGCAGCGACGTCCTCGTCCACGAGGCGGTCAGCGTGGACTACTACAAGGACAAGAACCAGAACGCGGCGTTCATCGAGCACCTGAAGGAGGCGCACACCGACGTCACGCAGGTCGGGGACGTGGCGCGGCTGGCGGGCGCCGGGAAGCTGGTGCTGAGCCATCTCGGCCCGGCGAAGCCGAGCATGGTGCCGGACCGCGTCTGGTACCAGGGCGCGCGCAGGTCGTACCGCGGGCCGGTGGTGGTCGGGAACGACCTGGTCACGGTGGCGCTGCGCGGGAAGCGGGGCTGACGTCGTGGAACGATCCATCGAGCGCCTCGCGGACGAGTTCGTCGCCGCCGTCGAGACCGGCGACCTGGACGCGATCCGCACGTCCCTCTACGCCCCGGACGCGGAGATCTGGCACAACACCGACGGCAAGGTGATCGGTGTCGAGGAGAACCTGCGGGTGCTGGGCTGGCTGACCGGGGTCCTGCGCGAGATGCGGTACACCGGGATCCAGCGGCGCCTCACGCCGGACGGCTACGTCCAGCAGCACGTGCTGCGCGGCGTCGTGCCGAACGGCGACGAGCTGACGCTTCGCGCCTGCTTCATCGTGACGGTGAAGGACGACCGGATCACCCGGCTGGACGAGTACCTGGACCCGGCGCAGAGCCGCTGCCTGGATCCCTATCGCCCCAGGTGAGCGGGAGGGTGTCGAGGCCGAGCACCAGGCTGGCGTGCTCGGCCGGGCGGGCGCCGTCGGGGACGCGGTAGTGCGGGATCCGGCGGTGCCACTCCTCCAGGGCGACGCGCAGTTCCAGGCGGGCCAGGTGGGAGCCGAGGCAGCGGTGCGGGCCGGCGCCGAAGGCGATGTGCCGGTTGGACGCGCGGTCGAAGTCGACGGTCCGCGGGTCGGGGAACATGCGGGGGTCGCGGTTCGCCATCGCGAGGGGCAGCATCACCATGTCGCCGGCGTGCATGGGGCAGCCCTGGGCCGTGACGTCCTTGACGAGCCTGCGGGCGGGCAGCACCAGGGAGTAGGCGCGCAGCAGTTCCTCGACGGCATCGGGGACGATGCCGGGCTCCGCCGCGATCCGGGCCCGGTCGGCGTCGTGGCGGGCGAGGTGCCAGAACGAGTACGACAGCTGCGCGGCGACGGTGTCGAGGCCGGCGAGGAACAGCAGGGTGCACAGCTGCAGCAGCTCGCCGTCGGTGACGGGCCTGCCGTCCGGCTCGAAGGCGATCGCGGCGCTGACGACGTCGTCGCGCGGGTCCCGGCGCCGTTCGGCGATCAGCTCCTGGAACAGGGCCGTCACCTTGCCCATGGCCTCGACGCGCCCGCCCCGCGCCGGCGGCGCGTGCAGGATCGCGTACTCCCACTCCAGGAACTCCTCCAGCCGGGAGACGGGCAGCCCCATGAATTCGAGGAAGACGGCCGTCGGGTAGCGGCGGGCGAAGTCCGCGACGAAGTCGCACTCGCCCCGGGCGGCGAGCGCGTCGATCAGCTCGGCGCACCGGCGCCGGACGGCGCCCTCCATCGCGGCGGCGCGGGCCGGGGTGAACAGCGGGCGCAGCAGCCGCCGCCACATGGTGTGCTCGGGCGGGTCCAGCATGACCGGGATCCACCGGTAGGACGGGTCGGGGTCGATGACGGCGATGGCGCGGCTGGAATGGGCGTCGGTGTCCTGGTAGGCGGCGAGGATGTCGGCGTACCGGGTCAGCACCCAGAACCCGTTCCGGGCGGAGCTGTGGAAGGCCGGGCACTCCTCGCGGAGCTCGTCCAGCATCGCGTGGGTGGTGCCGGGCGGACGGGGTTCGCCGAAGGGGTCGAAGTCGATCCGAGGATGGCTCATCGCGCTCCCGCCCGCCGCGCGCGGCCCGGCGGCCGCACGCGACGATCATAGGTTCCCGGAGCGCTTCCGGCTGGGATGCCCTTTTTCGGACGCCCTCAATGTCCGGGGCGGCCGGTGGGGAGCCAGGGCGGGCGGGTGCGCTCGTGGGCGGCGATGGCCGCGTCGCGGGCGAGGGTCAGGTCGATCTCGTCGAGGCCGCGGACGAGCCGGTGGTGCGCGGACTCGTCCAGCTCGAAGGGCGCGTCGCAGACGCCCGCGCAGCGGACGGTCCGTCCGGCGACGTCCACGACGATCTCGGTCGCGGGGTCGGCGGTGACGGCGGCGAGCAGGGCGGACACCGTGTCCGGCGCGGCCCGCACCGGGACGAGGCCGCTGTTCGGCAGGTTGCCGCGGAAGATGTCGGCGAAGCTCGGCGCGATGATCGCGCGGAAGCCGAAGTCGCGCAGCGCCCAAGGGGCGTGCTCGCGGGACGAGCCGCACCCGAAGTTCGGGCCGCTGACCAGGATCGGCGCCCCGGCGTACGCGGGATCGTTGAGCACGAACGCGGGGTCGCGGCGCCACTTCTCGAACAGCCCGTCGGCGTAGCCGGTGCGCTCGACGCGCTTCATCCAGCGGGCCGGGATGATCTGGTCGGTGTCGACGTCGGACCGGTCGAGCGGGACGGCCCGTCCGGCGACGCGAGTGACGGGTTCCATCAGCGCGCCTCCCCGAGGTCGGCGGCGCTCGCGAGGTGCCCGAGGACGGCCGACGCGGCGGCGGACGCGGGCGAGACGAGGTGGGTGCGGGCGCCGGGCCCCTGGCGGCTCTCGAAGTTGCGGTTGGACGTGGACGCGCTGTGCGCGCCGGGCTCGACGACGTCGCCGTTCATGCCGACGCACATCGAGCAGCCGGACGAGCGCCACTCGAACCCGGCGGCGCGGAACACCTCGTCCAGGCCCTCCTCCTCGGCCTGCCGCTTCACGCGGGTGGAGCCGGGGACGGCGAGCGCCCGGACGGACGGCGCGACGCGGTGTCCGCGCAGCACGTCGGCGGCGGCGCGCAGGTCGGTGAGGCGCCCGTTGGTGCAGGAGCCGATGAAGACGGTGGAGATCGCGATGTCGCGGAGGGCGGTGCCGGGGGCGAGGTCCATGTAGGCGAGGGCGCGTTCGGCGGCGGCGCGCTCGGCGGGGTCGGCGAACGAGGCCGGGTCGGGGACGGTGCCGTCGATCCCGGTCGTCTGGCCGGGGTTGGTGCCCCAGCTGGCCTGCGGGCCGATGGCGGCCGCGTCGATGACGGCCTCGTGGTCGAAGTCGGCGCCGTCGTCGGTGCGGAGGGTGCGCCAGTCGTCCAGCGCGCGTTCCCAGAGCCGGCCGCGCGGGGACCGTTCGCGGCCCTCCAGGTAGGCGAACGTGGTGTCGTCGGGCGCGATCATCCCGCTGCGGGCGCCGGACTCGATGGCCATGTTGCACACGGTCATGCGGCCCTCCATCGGCAGCGCGGCGATCGCGTCGCCGCGGTACTCGATGAGGGTCCCGGTGCCGCCCGCGGTGCCGATGCGGGCGATGATCGCGAGCGCGAGGTCCTTGGCGGACGTGCAGGGACGCGGCGTCCCGCGCAGGGTGACGGCCATGGTGCGGGGACGCGGCATCCACAGCGTCTGGGTGGCGAGGACGTGCTCGACCTGGCTCGTCCCGATGCCGAACGCGACCGCGCCGAACGCGCCGAGGGTGGCGGTGTGGCTGTCGCCGCAGACGATCGTCATGCCGGGCTGGGTCAGGCCCAGCTCGGGGCCGATGACGTGCACGACGCCCTGGCCGGGCGAGCCGAGCGGGTGCAGCTCGATGCCGTGCCGCGCGCAGTTCTCCTGCTGGACGCGGAGCTGGCGGGCGGCGAGGCCGTCCAGCAGGGACAGCGGGTCCGGCCCGGTGGGGACGTTGTGGTCGGCGGTCGCCACCGCGAGGCCGGGCCGCCGGACGGGCCGTCCGGCCAGCCGGAGCCCCTCGAACGCCTGCGGCGAGGTCAGCTCGTGCAGCAGGTGCATGTCGATGTAGAGGAGGTCGGCGTCGCCGCGTTCGATGACGTGGCGGTCCCAGACCTTTTCCGCGAGGGTCGTCACGACGCCGCTCCTTGGACGACGTTCTCCAGCGGCCGCCCGGACGCGAGGCGGCGCGCGTTGCCGGCGGCGATGGCCACGCACCGTTCCAGCGTCTCGCCGGTGAGCCACGCGACGTGCGGCTGGACGACCACGTTGTCCAGCGCGAGCAGCGGGTTCGCCGGGTCGACGGGTTCGGTCGCGAACACGTCGAGCCCGGCCGCGCCCAGATGGCCGGTGCGGAGCGCCTCGACCAGCGCCGCCTCGTCGACGACGCCGCCGCGCGAGGTGTTGACGAGGATCGCCCCGCGCTTCATCGCGGCGAGCCGGACGGCGTCGATCAGCCGTTCGGTGTCCGGGGTCAGCGGCAGATGCAGCGAGACGATGTCGGACGCGGCGAGCAGCTCGTCCAGCGGCCGCCACGACGGGTCGGCGGCCGTGCCGGACGGGCTGTGCCACAGCACGGTCGCGCCGAGCGCGGTGAGCGGCGCCTCCAGCCGCCGGGCGACCGCGCCGTGCCCGACGAGCCCGACGACGCGTCCGCCGATCTCGCCGACGCGGTCGGCGAGGGCGGTGTCGAGGGGCCAGCCGTGCCCGGCGCGGGTGGCGGCGTCCAGCGGGACGACCCGCCGCAGCGCGGCGAGCATCAGCGTCAGCGCGGCCTCCGCGACGGCGGGCGCGTTCGCGCCGACCATGTTCGCGACGGTCACACCGCGCGCGCGGGCCGCGTCCAGGTCGATGGTGTTGACGCCGGAGCCGAGCTTCTGGATCAGCTTCAGATCGGGGGCGCGGCGCAGGTCGTCCGCCGTGATCGGGCGCAGCACGTGCCACAGGACATCGGTGTCGGGCAGCAGCGCGGCGAACCGGTCCTCGTCGTCCTCCGCGCACCACCGCACGTCGAGGCCGTCGAGCAGCGGTTCCAGGCGCGCGAGCATCGCAGGCGTCGGCGCGAGATGGCACAGGACGCGCGGCGTCATGGTGCGAGCCCGGCGCGTCCGGCGTAGCGGGCGGCGGCGCCCAGCTCCTCCTCGACGCGCAGCATCTCGTTCCACTTGGCGGTCCGCTCGCCGCGCGTGGACGACCCGACCTTGAACCCGCCGCTGCCCCAGCCGACCGCGAGGTGGACGATCGTGACGTCCTCGGTCTCGCCGGACCGCGCCGACACGATCGCGCCGAGCCCGCTCTCGGCGGCGGCGTCGAGCGCGGCGCGCGCGCGAGTGAGCGTGCCCGCCTGGTTCGGCTTGACCAGCACGGTGTTCGCGGTGCGCCGCGCGGCGGCGGCGCGGACGCGCTCGGCGTCGGTGACGAGGAAGTCGTCGCCGACGATCTGGATCCGGTCCCCGGCCGCCTTGGTGATCAGCGCCATGCCGTCGGGGTCGTCCTCGGCGAACGGGTCCTCGACCGACACGATCGGGAACCGGTCGAGCCAGCCGAGCAGGACCTCGCCCCAGCCGTCGCGGTCGTACTCCCGTCCCTCGCGGGCCAGCCGGTACGTCCCGCCGGAGCCGAACTGGGTCGCGGCGACGTCGATCGCGATGCCGACCTGGTCGCCGGGCGTGAGGCCCGCGCCCTCGATCGCGGCGACGAGCGCTTCGAGGGCCTCGGCGTTGGAGTCGAACGCGGGCCACCAGCCGCCCTCGTCGGCGGTCCCGGCGAGCCGCCCGCGCTCGTCCAGCCAGCGGCCCGCGCTGCGGTGGATCTCGGCGGCCCAGTCGAGCGCCTGCGCGAACGAGCCGGCGGCGAGCGGGACGACCAGCAGGTCCTGGATGTCGAGGCGGCCGTGGGCGTGCGCGCCGCCGCCGAACACCTGGATCTCCGGCAGCGGCAGCCGCGTCGCCGCCGGGTCGAGGTGCCGCCACAGCGGCACGCCCCGCGACGCGGCGGCGGCGTGCGCGACGGCCATCGACGTGGCGACCGCCGCGTTCCCGCCGATCCGGGAGAAGCCGGGCGTGCCGTCGAGCTCTTCGAGGCGCTGGTCGACGGCGGCCTGGCCGGTGACGTCCATCCCGGTCAGGGCCTCGGCGATATCGGTGTTGACGGCCGCGACCGCGCGGGTCACGTCGTGCCCGCCGAACGCGTCGCCGCCGTCGCGCAGGTCGACCGCCTCGCCGGACCCGGTGGACGCCCCGGCGGGAGCGAGCGCGCGTCCGGTCCCGGAGGCGGTGCGCACGACGACCTCGACGGTCGGCCGGGCGCGCGAGTCCCAGCGGCGGTGGCCGGTGACGGAGATGATCTCGGTGCTCATGCGTGTTCTCCGGAAGTCAGGTCGAGCCAGCGGGCGGTGAGGGCGGCGAACCCGTCCGGCGGCCGCTCGACCAGGTCGGCGGCGGCGTGCCGGACGGTGCGGCGGGCGTCCTCGTCCAGGTACTCGACCGGGGACAGGCCGTCGACGCGGGCCAGCGCGAGCGCGGGCAGCAGCCGCGCCGCCCGCGCCTCCGGCCCGCCCGCCGGTTCCCAGTCGACGCCGTCGAGGTACGCGGCGGCGAGCGCGCGCGCCGCCTCGATGTAGCGGTCGCGTCCGGCGGGCCGCCAGACGGCCTTCAGCAGCAGGTGGTTGGCGCAGAACGCCAGGTCGAAGGCCGGATCGCCGGGGCTCGCGCACTCGGCGTCCAGCAGCACGGGGCCGTCCGGGCCGAGCAGGATGTTCTTCGGGCTGACGTCGCCGTGGATCACGGTGATCGCGGCGGTCGCGAGCCCCTCGGCCAGCGCCGCGAACCGCGGCGCGAGCCGGGGATGCGCCCGCGCCGTCGCGGTCAGGTACGGGTCGATCCGCAGCGACGCGAACAGCTCCCGCGCGGGCTCCCACTCGGACAACGGCCCGCGCGCGGCGCCGGCGTGCAGGGCGGCGAGCCGCCGCCCGACCTCGGCCGCCACCGGAACGTCGACGTCGCCCGCCGCGAGCCGCTCCTTCCACACCCTGTGGACGAACGGGTCGAGCCATTCGAGCACGAGGACGTGCCCGTCCGCGTCGTAGCCGAGCGGGCGGCACGCGGCGCCGGGCAGCAGGTCGGCGGCCAGCGCCAGCCAGCGCGCCTCCCATCCGGAGCGGTCGGTCGGCGCCCGCCAGTCGCCCTCGACCTTGAGCCGCGGCAGCGCGCGCTTCGCGCAGACGGGCCCGTCCGGCAGGTCGACCCGCCACACGTCCGACGAGACGCCGCCGGTCAGCGGCTCGCCGCGCACCGGGCCCGGGCCCGCGAGGCCGAGCCGCCGCAGCCCGGCGGCGATCTCCGCGGGGACGTCGGCGGTCACCGGAAGCGCTTGCCGAGCCACGACGCGATCAGGTCGGCGAGGTCGTCGCGCGCGCCGTCGGGTGTGAGGAAGTAGTGGTCGCCGGACAGGTCGTGGCGCTCCTTGTCCTCCGCCGCGAGCGCGTCGTACATCGCGGCGGCGTCGCTCGGGAACACGCCGGTGTCGGCGTCGGCGTTGACGACCAGCGACGGGACGGTGATGCGGGCGAGGTGCGGGTGCGCGCGGGTCTGCGAGTCGTCCAGGCTCCACAGGTTCAGCCAGGTGCGCAGCGTGCAGGCGGCGGCGATGCCGAACACCGACCGGTTCGCCCGCTCCGGCTTGCCGGGATAGCAGCTGTTCGGGCGCCGGTTCGTCGGCTCGATGGACGGGTCGACCATGCGCGGGTCGGCCCACGTCCGGAACACGCTGAACGGCCGGTCGTGGTACCCGGCGGCGGACAGCCGGGCCAGCTCGTCCTTCACCCAGGCGGTGATGCGCCGGTTCCGGGCCTCCTGCGCGGCGCGGTACCGGGCGAGGAACTCGGCGCTGTACGGCGGGCCGTTCTCGGGGTTGAACAGGTCGAGGGACGGGTCGGTCGCGACGGGGTCGGACTCGTCGGTGACCGACGCGTCCATCCAGGACGTGAGCACGTCGGGACGGCCGAGGTGCGCGGCGACGGAGATGTAGGCGTCGCCGGCGGGCAGGTCGTCGACCCCGGCGGCGAGGCGCAGGCCCGGCAGCGTCGTGACGTTCGGCTCGACGGCCTGCGACTGGTAGGCGGCCATCAGCGAGCCGCCGCCGGAGTTGCCGAGCAGCACGACGGTCTCGGCGCCCGCGACCTCGCGCAGCCACCGCACGCCCACGCCGATGTCGACGAGCGCGTGGTCGAGCAGGAAGTGGCTCTCGTCGCCGCGGAACCGGGTGTTCCAGCCGAGGAACCCGAAGCCGCGCTCGGCCAGGTACTCGGCGAGGTAGTGCTCGGAGAAGTCGATCTGGTAGTGCGTCGCGATGAAGGCGACCTTCGGCCTCGTGCCCGCGCGCCGGTGGTAGAGGCCCTGGCAGGGGTGGCCGCCCGCGCCGGCCCGCCCGATCGTCGGGGAGGGGAGGCCCACGAAGGTGCGTTCGATCGTCATGCTGCTCCGTCCTGTCGTGCGGTGCCCTGTCGAGGGTCGCGCCGTGCGGTGGCGGCGTCGAGGGCGCGGCGGAAGTCGCGCGCCCCGGCGGTGATCCAGGCGTCGTAGGAGGTGTAGAGGAACCGGGCGCCGAGGCCGGTGAACCGGTCGATCTGGTCGGCGGGGCACAGCGTGCCGGGCGCGGTTCCAGCGGCCGCGATCCGGGTGAGCGTCTCGTCGATGGCGTCCGCGACCTCGGGGTGGTCGGGACGGCCCTGGTGCCCCATCGCCTGCGCGAGGTCGTTCGGCGCGACGAACACGACGTCGATGCCGGGCACGGCCGCGATCTCCTCCGCGTTGCGGAGCGCGTCCGGGTCTTCGAGCTGGACGACGAGGACGGTCTCGTCGTTCTCCTTGTCCAGGAACCCGGGACGGCCGTAGGAGCGGCGTCCCCGCGACACCCCGCGCGCCCCCTGCGGCGCGAACTTGGCGGCGGCGACGAGGCGGCGCGCCTCGTCGGCGGTGCTCACCTGCGGGACGACGATGCCGTGCACGCCGAGGGTCAGCGCGCGCGCCACCAGCGACGGCTCCAGCGTCCGGACCCGGTACATGGCGGCCATGTCCCACAGCTCGCAGGCCCGGCTGAGGTCGCCGATGCGGTCCCAGGTGACCGCGCCGTGCTCGCCCTCCAGCCACAGGCCGTCGAAGCCGAGCTGCCCGACGAAGTCGGCGGTGTCGGACGTCGCGGAGTGCCCGGCCACGACGACCGCGATCTCTCCGCCGTCGAGCGCCCGCCTCACCCGGTTCCCGCGTGCCGGGCCGGTCATCCGACGCTCCTTCCGCCGGCGGGCCAGTAGGCGGCCCGCAGATCGCGCTTGAGGATCTTGCCGCTGGGGTTGCGGGGCAGGTCGTCCACCACGTCGACCGAGGTCGGGCACTTGTAGTGGGCGAGGCGCTCGCGGCAGAAGGCGATCACCTCGTCCGGCGCGGGCGGTGCGGCCGGGGCGCCGCGCGCGACGATCAGCGCCTTCACGGTCTCGCCCCAGCGCTCGTGCGGCACCCCGATGACCGCCGCGTCGGCGATGCCGGGATGCGCCATGAGGACGTTCTCGACCTCGACCGGGTACACGTTCTCGCCGCCGGACACGATCATGTCCTTCACCCGGTCGGTGACGAACAGGTAGCCGTCGGCGTCGAGGTGGCCCGCGTCGCCGGTGCGGAACCAGCCGTCCGGGGTCATCGCGGCGGCCTGCTCGGCGGGCCGGTTGCGGTATCCGGCCATCACCATGTCGCTGCGCGTCCAGATCTCGCCGACGTCCCCGGCGGGCAGCGGCTCGCCGGTCGCCGGGTCGCGGACGGACAGCTCGACGCCCTCGACCGCGCGCCCCGCCGACGCCAGCCGGTGCTCGGGCGTGCCGGGCGCGTGGTCGGCGGGCCCGAGGAACGTGATCGGCCCGCACGTCTCGGTGAGGCCGTAGCCCTGGACGAGGTCGCAGCCGAGCAGCTCGCGGGCCTCGACGAGGACGGCCGGCGCGATCGGCGAGCCGCCGTAGATCAGCGTCCGGAGCAGCGAGAAGTCGGTCTCCTTCGCGACCGGGTCCCGCACGAGCATCCGCAGCAGCGCCGGGACGACCAGCGCGTGCGTCACCCGCTCCGACTCCAGCAGCCGCAGCACGTCCGCCGGGACGATGTCGCGGACGTAGAGCGCGTGCGCGCCGACGCCGAGGCACAGGAACAGCCAGCCGCTGCCGGACACGTGGAAGGTGGGCGCGGGCACGAAGACGGTGTCGCCGGGGCCGATCGTCCACGGCGCGGGCTTGGCAAGGTTCGCGGCCACGTTCCGGTTGGCGAGCTGCACGCCCTTCGGGCGGCCGGTCGTGCCGGACGTGTAGAAGAGGAACGCCACGTCGTCGGGCTCGGCGGGCAGCCCGGGGTCGTCGGCGTCGTGACCGGCGAGCCACGCGTCGAGCGGGACGGCCGCGCCCTCGACGACGACGTGCGGCTCGGCGCCGTCCGCCGCCGGGAGCCCGAGCAGCGGCAGGAACTCCGGCTCGCACACGACCGCGACGGGCGCGGCGTCGGCGAGCACCTCGGCCGTCTCCGGCCGCGACAGCCGCCAGTTCAGCGGCACGCCCATCGCCCGGACCTTGGACGCCCCGACCAGGGTGACCGCCCAGGTGGTGGCGTCGCGGCCGAGGAACGCGACGCGGTCGCCGGGCGCGGCGCCGGCGGCGAGCAGCGCCCGGGCGAGGCGGGAGCCCAGCGCGTCCAGCTCGGCGAACGTCAGCGAGCGGCCGCCGCCCGTCGACACCGCCGGGGCGCCGGGGCGCGTCCGCGCCCAGTGCCGGACCATCCCGGCCGGAGATCCGTCCGTCCCCATGCGGCCTCCTCTGCCATATCTAAATCTGACGTTGGAATCATGTTAGAAGCGCACGAGGTTTGGCAACCCCCGCCCCCGAGGTCGTCAGCCCTATGGCCTTGTGGGGGGCGACCCCCACACCCCCGGAAGGGACTGACCCGCACCTTCCGCTCCGCTGGCGCTCCGCTCCAGGCGACGGGTCAGTCTTCGGCTCGCCAGTAGATGGCGCGGTACCAGATCTCGCCGAGGGCGCGGATCGCGGCCTCGTCGTCGATGTCGGCGTCCTCGCCCGCGCCGGCGAGGCGGTCGTAGCAGAACTGGTTGAGCATCGCGACGATCGCCGCGGCCGTGAGGCCCGGGTCGACGCCGGGGCAGTAGCCCTCCCGCTGCGCGCGCCGGACGCTCTCGGCGATGCTCTCCACGGCGTCGTCGCACAGCTCGCGCCAGTGCCCGGCGAACTCCTCGTTGATCATGGCGAGCTGGAAGACGCCGACCATCTCGGCGAGCCGTTCGCGATAGGTCATCCAGTGCGCGCGCGCCGACTCCATGACGCGCTCGCGGTGCGGCACGCCGTGCTTGTAGGCGACCACCGCGCGGGCCTTGGCCTCGGCGCGGAAGTCGTCCGCCCAGTGGGCGAGCAGGTCTTCCTTGGAGTCGTAGTAGTTGTAGAACGAGGCGGGCGAGCGGCCGGCCTCCTGCGCTATGTCGGCGACCGTCATCGCGAGGAAGCCCTTGCGGGCGATGATCCGGCGGGCGGCGGCCTCGATCGCGGCGAGCGTCTTGCGCCCGCGCACGGTCGGACGCGTGGTCTGATCCTTCTCCACACCTGAACCTAACACCGGTTTCTCCTCGCGCCGGGACGCCCCGGATGCCCTCGGGCGCGTCCCCGGGCCCTTTACAGCGGGGCCGGCGCGAGAGAGTATCTAAATCTGACGTTAGCATTAGATTATCCGCACCCGAGGAGTGAGCATGAGCGCAGAGAGCACCGGCGAGGAGCCGGCCTTCCGCATCCGCGGCTTCAACCACGTCGCGCTGGTCTGCTCGGACATGAAGCGCACCGTGGACTTCTACAGCGGCGTCCTCGGCATGAAGCTGATCAAGACGCTGGACCTGCCGGACGGCATGGGCCAGCACTTCTTCTTCGACGCGGGCAACGGCAACTCCCTCGCCTTCTTCTGGTTCCCGAACTCCCCGGAGGCCAGCCCCGGCGTCGCCGCGCCGGTGACCGTGCCGGGCTTCGGCGAGTGGATCAGCGGGATCGGGTCGCTCAACCACGTCGCGTTCGACGTCCCGCCCGACATGTTCGAGGAGTACCGGGCCCGGCTGAAGGCCAAGGGCGTGAAGGTCGCGCCGATCGTCAACCACGACGACAGCCCGACCCAGGTCGCCCGCGAGATGCACCCCGGCGTGTACGTCCGGTCCTTCTACTTCCAGGACCCGGACGGCATCCTGCTGGAGTTCGCGTGCTGGCTGCGCGACTTCACGCCCGAGGACGTCGCGCACGAACCGCGCACCGCCGCCGACCGCGACACGCCCCTCCAGGGCTGACGGGGCACCGGCCGTGCAGAGCTGGATCCACGTCCTCGAATGGCGCGCGTCGGCGCACCGCGACCGGACCGCCGTCCGCGACGACCGCGGCGCCCGCCTCACCTACGGGGAGCTGCTGGACGCGGTGGAGCGCCGCGCCGGCGGCTGGGCCGCGCTCGGGATCGGCGACGGCGACGTCGTCGCGGTCATGGCGCGCAACAGCGCCGACTTCCTCGTCCACGCGCTCGCGCTGATGCGGGCCGGCGCGATCCCCGCGTTCGTCAACTGGCGGCTCGCCGCGCCGGAGCTGGCGCGGCTCTGCGCGCTCCTCACCCCGGTCGCGGCCGTCGCCGACCCCGCCTTCACCGGCACCATCGACCAGGCCGCGCCCGGCCTGCGCGCCCGCGTGGTGATCGGGACGGCGGACGGCGGCTGGGTCCCGGACGCGGAGCTGGACGCTCCCCCGCCGCCGCGTCCGGTGGAACGGCTGTCCGCGACGGGCGTGTCCGGGCTGATGCACACCAGCGGCACGACCGGGCGCCCGAAGGCGATCCCGCTGGACAACGGCTCGCTCATCCGCAGCCTGTCCGGCTTCGCCATCGAGATCGGCGACCAGGTCCCCGGGTCCCGGCACCTGCAGCTGATGCCGCTGTTCCACCTCGCCGGGTGGGCGCAGGCGATGCAGTGCGTGCTGACGGCCGGGGAGCTGATCGTGCACGGCGCGTTCCAGCCGGACGCCGTCGTCGACGCGATCGCGGCCGACCGCGTCGAGTTCTTCACCGCCGGGCCCACGCTCATCGACATGCTGGTCGCCGAGGTGCGGGGCCGCGCCGTCCGGCCCGACCTGTCGTCGCTGCGGGAGATCCAGTACGGGTCGGCGCCGATCACCCCGGCGTCGCTGCGCGCCGCGCTCGACACGCTCGGCTGCCGGTTCCGGCAGATCTACGGCAACACCGAGTGCCAGTCGTTCATCAGCCTGCTGCACCCCGACGACCACGTCCCGGACGGCCCGCACCTGGCCAGCGCCGGGAACGTCACGCTCGGCTGGGAGGTCCGCGTCACCGGGCCGGACGGGACGGACGTGCCGCCCGGCGAGCCCGGCGAGCTGCTGATCCGCGGCGACTCGCTGACCAGCGGCTACTGGCGCGACCCGGACGCCACGGCCGCCGCGTTCACCCCGGACGGCTGGTACCGCACCGGCGACGTCGTCCGCATCGACGCGGACGGCTACCTGTTCGTCGTCGACCGCGCCAAGGACATGATCATCAGCGGCGGGGAGAACGTCTTCCCCGCCGAGGTCGAGGCCGCGCTCGCCGAGCACCCGGACGTGGCGGAGGTCGCGGTGATCGGCGTCCCGGACGAGCGCTGGGGCGAGGCCGTCCACGCCGTCGTGGTGCCCGCCCCGGGCGCCGCGCCGTCCGGCCCCGACCTGATCGCCTGGATCCGGGACCGGATCGCGCACTTCAAGTGCCCGCGCAGCGTCGAGTTCGTGGACGCCCTCCCCCGCAACGCCACCGGCAAGGTCGTGAAGAACGACCTGCGGACCGCCCGCCGCTGACTCCCCCCCGGAGCCCGCGGTGGGCGGACCGCCCCGCTGACCCGGCCCCCTTCGCGGGTCAGCGGCGCTCCACGCGCGCTCCGCCCGCCGGGCCCCCGCCCGCCGGCGGCCGGGGCGCCGCGGCCCGGCGTAGAGGCGCGCGCCCCGGGGTACGGGATCATCACTGTCCGTGACGCTCCGCCGGCACCCGCCCGCGGGGCGTCCTCCCGCGAAGGAGCGGTCCCGTGATCCCTGCCGAGCAGCTGAGCGAGCCGGCCGTCCGCGCCCTGGTGGACGCGATCAACGCCAACGACGTCGACGCGTTCCGCGCGGCGCTCACTCCCGACGCGACGATGAGCGACGACGGCAGCGACCGCGACGTGCGGCAGTGGGCCGACCGCGAGATCTTCTCCTCCAACGGGCACATGGACGTCGAGTCCGAGGCCGACGACGGCCGGTCGCTGGTCGCCCGGTACCGCAACGACACCTGGGGCGAGATGCGCACCGCATGGCGCTTCGACGTCCGCGACGGCAAGGTGAGCCGCTTCGAGACCGGCCAGGCCTGACCGCCCGGCCCGGTATCAGCGGCGGGCGGCGTCACCGGGGTCGCCGGCGGATGGCGTCAGCGGCGGGCGGGGTCGCTCGCCAGCTCGGACAGGTTCATCGCCATCGTCCGGTGCACCGCCGGGACGAAGTCGAGGGCGCGGAGCGCGGTGTTGCGGATGCCGCGCAGCGGGCCGCCGCTCACGGTCGCGACGCGGGTCATCTTGTGGGTGAACGCGACGACCTCCTCGGCGACCGGGCGGCGCTCCGCCTCGTACTCGTCCAGGACGGTCCCGGAGGCGCCGTCGCGGAGCACGGCGGTCAGCTTGGCCGCGAGGTTGAGCGCGTCCTGGATGCCGGTGTTCATGCCCTGGCCGCCCGCCGGGCTGTGCACGTGGGCGGCGTCGCCGGCGAGGAAGAGCCGTCCGGCGCGGTAGTGGTCGGCGAGCCGGTGGTGCACCCGGAACCGCGAGCTCCACACCAGGTCCTTGACGGCCACGGGGTGTGCGCGCGGGCCGCGCTCGTCCAGCAGCGCCTGCACGTGGGCGAGGTCCGGCGCCTCGGGGGCGTGGTCGACGGTCGCGACGATGCGGTGCCGGCCCCCGGGCAGCGGCGCCACCACCGTCACGCCCTCGGCGGAGAAGAAGAGCATCACCTCGTTCGGGACGTCGGGCCAGTCGAGATGGACGTCGGCGAGCACGAACGACTGGGCGTAGGTGTCGCCGGTGAACGCGATCCCGGTCTTGTCGCGGACGACGCTGTGCATGCCGTCCGCGCCGACCGCGTAGCGGGCCCGGATCGTCCGGCCGTCCTTCATCGTCGCGATGACGTGCGGGCCGTCCTGCCCGATGTGGGCCAGCTCGTGCGGGCGCAGGACGCGCCCGCCGGCGGCGCGCAGCCGGTCGCCGAGCAGTTCCTCGGTGACGTTCTGCGGGACGAGCAGGGTGAACGGGTAGTCGGTGGGGAGCGAGCCGAAGTCGACCTTCAGCAGCACCCGGTCGCGCTCGCGGACGGTGAAGCGGGGGACGATCACGCCCCGTTCGACCAGGTCCCCGGTGACGTCGATGTCGCGCAGCACCTCGAGCGTCCGGGCGTGGACGACCGCGGCGCGCGAGGTGTTCGCCCCGGCCGCCGCCTTGTCGATCAGCACGGCGTCGACGCCGGCGCGGGCGAGGGCCGTGGCGAGGGCCAGGCCGACCGGCCCGGCGCCCACGATCAGGACGTCGGTGGTGCCGGGAAGCTCGTCGGGCATGGGAGTCCCCTTCCTGCGGGAAAGTCCTCTACATCCGTAGAGGCGGGCGCCACTCTACACTTGTAGAGTCGCGGGGGGAGGACGAGGTGACCGACACCACAGCGGGCCAGGGGGCCGACCGCCGGCGGCTGCTCGCCGAGGCGGCGATCAGCACGCTGGCGCGCGCCGGCATGCGCGGCCTCACGCACCGCGCGGTCGACGAGACCGCCGGGCTGCCACCCGGGTCCTGCTCGTACTACTTCCGCACGCGGCAGGCGCTGCTGCAGGGCGCCGTCGAGCGGCTCGCCAAGACTGACCTCGCGGAGATGGCGGAACGGCCCCCGCTCGACCACCCGGCGACCCTCGCCGACATCGCCGAGCGGGCGGCCGCCCTCATCGCGCACATGACCACCGCCGGGCGCGAGCGCGTCCTCGCGCGGTACGAACTCGTCCTGGAGGCGACCCGGCGGCCCGAACTGAAGGACGTGCTGGAGGCGGCGGCCGACCGGCACCGGGCCCTCATCGAGGGCATCCTCGCCGCGGCGGGTGCGCCCGTCCCCGCCGAGCGCGCCCCCGCCCTCGTCGCCTGCCTGGACGGCCTCCTCCACGAACAGGTCGTCGGCACCGCCGACCTGACCCCTACCGAACTCCGGAGGACGGTGCGCACCCTCCTCGAATCCTTCACCGCCCCCCGTTGACCGGCTCAGGAGGCGGCGGAGACCTGGAGGGCGTGGGTCTGCAGGATCGCGGCGAAGCGCTCGTCGGCGCGGTCTAGCTGGCCGGTGATGTGCTGCTTGACCTGGGCGTCCAGCGGGGTGTCGGGGCGGTTGACCAGCTCCCGGAGCGGCGGGACGAGCGGCCGGTACTTGCGGGCGAGCTTGCGGACCTTCGGGCCGGTGGTGTGCATCAGCCCGACGCCGTTGTCGGTGAAGTCGGAGACCTTGATGATGCGCGCGGACGGGTTCCGGTCGAGGCTCTCGGCGACGTGCGCGCGGTACTGGGCGTGGACGTCGCCGCCGCGGTCGTAGACGGGGTTCGTCACCGCGCGGACGAGTCCGGCGACGCGCGGCCCGAACTCCGCCTCCAGCACGTCCAGGGCCGCCTCGCGCGGGTCTCCGCGGCCGTGGCCGTCCCCGGCGAGGTCGGCGGGGTGGTCCTCGACGGAGTCGTGCAGGAGCGCGGCGACGAGGACGTCCACGTCGTCCACCCGGTAGTGGCACATGACGCGCAGCGTCACGCGGAGCAGGTGGTTGATCGTGGGCTCGCTGACCCGGCGGTCCTGCCGGTGCAGGTCGCTCGCCAGGGCCAGGGCGGTGCTGAGGCGCCGCCAGTCCGCTTCGGGGAAGCGGAGGATCTCGCGGGAGAACCGGTCGCGGAGGCCGGCCTCGCCGTACACCGCGGTGATCGTGTGGAGCGGAAGGGTCTCGAGAAAGCCGGGCACCGTGCTCCCCTCTCGCGGGAAGGAGTCCCCGGGTCCGGAGTGTGCGGTCCGTTCCCGCGCACAGATCGGACGCATTGTGTGATCATCCGGTTCCGCCCGCATGACGGAAGGACGACCCGGATGGCCTACTCGCTCGCCGACTTCCCCGGCCTCGTCGGCAAGGAGCTGTTCTGCTCGTACTGGGAGTTCATCGGAATCGCCGACGAGGAGGCGTTCAGGTACGCGACGTTCCTGCGCGAGGAGTTCATGGGCCGGCCGGTGTCCGGGGGCGGCGGGTCCGGCGAGCGGACGGCCTCGGGGTTCCTGCTGCTGTCGATGCTGGTCGCGTTCCACAAGCGGGAACTGGACCTCGGCTCCGGCGGGCTGAACTACGGCGTCGACACCGTCCGGTTCCTGCGGCCGGTGCGGACCGGCCGGCGCGTCCGGGTGCGGGCGACGCTCCTCGACGTCCGGGAGAAGGACGGCGGGACGCGCGTGCTGACCCGCAACGAACTGGAGGCCGAAGGCGCCGGGGGCCCGGCGATGGTCGCCGACTGGATCACGTTCTTCCCGCGCGGCGGCGCCTGACGGTTTCCCACTGAGCGAGACACCGCGCTGCCATCGGCGGCGCCGTCCTGCACGCTCCGAAGGTCAGGTCCTCGTCGCGAAGGAACCGCAGCATGGCCGGCTGGACTCATCGGTACGCGCGCATCAACGGCCTCGACGCCCACTACGTGGAGCAGGGCGAGGGGCCGCTCGTCGTCCTCCTGCACGGGTTCCCGCACCTCTGGTTCAGCTGGCGGCACCAGATCGGGCCGATCGCCGACGCCGGCTTCCGGGTCGTCGCGCCCGACATGCGCGGCATGGGCGGGACGAGCGGCCCCGCCGACCACCGCCAGTACGGCGTCGAGCACATCGTCGGCGACGTCGCCGGGCTCCTCGACCACCTCGGCGCGGAGCGGGCCGTGTTCAGCGGCCTCGACTTCGGCCTGTTCGCCGCCTACGACCTCGCCTACCACCACCCCGAGCGCGTCGCGGCGATCATCGGACTGGAGAACCCGTTCTTCACCCCGAGCGACGAGTCTCCGCTGACGCTCGCCGCCCGGCAGGCGAAGCGGCACTTCAACCACATCCATTACTTCGCCGAACCGGGCGCCGCCGACCGGGACCTCGGCGCGGCGCCCCGCGAGTTCCTGCGCAAGGTCTTCTACGCGCTGTCCAGCGACTACCACTACCTCGACGTCTGGCGGAAGCCGCCCGGGACGACGTACATCGACGCGCTGCCGGACACCCCGCCGCTCCCCTGGACGTGGCTGACCGACCTGGAACTGGAGTTCTACGTCGACGCCTACAGCCGCAGCGGATTCACCGGCGGGCTGAACTGGTACCGCGCGATGGACCTTTCCTGGGAGCACCGGAAGGCGTACAAGGGCCGGAAGAACCCCGTGCCGTTCTATTTCATCGGCAGCGAGCAGGACGCCGACCTGGAGGGCTGGCACGGCGACGACCCGCTGAGCAAGCTGCACGAGCATTACGAGGACGTCCGCGACGTCCGGATGCTCAAGAACGCGGGCCACATGATGCAGATGGAGAAACCCGAGGAGACGACCGCGACCATGCTGGAATTCCTCGCGAGGAGCGGTGAATGGGCCTGACCGGAGACCGGGTGGCGGTGGTCACCGGGGCGAGCCGCGGCGCCGGGAAGGGCATCGCGCTCGCCCTCGGCGAGACCGGCGCGACCGTGTACGTGACCGGGCGCACCCGCGCCGACGGCGACGCGGACCTGCCGGGCAGCGTCTTCGCCACCGCGAAGGAGATCGACGAGCGGGGTGGCACCGGCGTCCCGGTGATCTGCGACCACTCCGACGACGCGCAGGTCAGGGCCCTGTTCGAGCAGGTCGAGCGGGAACGCGGCGGGCTGGACGTCCTGGTCAACAACGCGTTCACGATCCCCGACGGCCTGACCCGCAAGGGCCCCTTCTGGGAGAAGCCGCTCGGGCTGCAGGACATGCTGGACGTCGGCATGCGGTCGGCGTACGTCGCGACGTATTACGCGGCGCCGCTGCTGATCCGCGGCGACGGCGGCCTCGTCGTGAACACGTCCTCGTTCGGCGGACGCTGCTACATGCACGGCCCCGCCTACGGCGCCGGAAAAGCCGCCGTGGACAAGATGGCCCACGACATGGCGGTCGATTTCCGCCCCTACAACGTCGCCGTCATCTCGCTGTGGATGGGGCTGCTGAAGACCGAACGGAACCAGGCCCTTTTCGACGGCGTCCCCGACAAGTACGCCTCGTTCGCCGCCGGTGCCGAGTCGCCGGAGTTCAGCGGCCGGGTCATCGACGCCCTCGCCCGTTCCGCCGACCCGATGAAATGGACGGGACAGGTCCTCATCGGCGCGGAACTCGGCGAGGAACTCGGCGTCACCGACATCGACGGCACCCGCCCCCGCTCCCACCGCGCCATGCTCGGCGACCCGCCCACCTACAACCCGGCCGTCGTCGAATAGCAGCCGCTCTGATCAGCGGGTCACTTGTTCTTGCGGGGGACGTAGAGGCGGATGTCGTCGATGACCGCCTCGCCCTCGTAGTAGTTCAGGTGCGGGTCGCCGATCACGAAGGAGTCGGGGTACGCCGAGCCCTTCGGCCACGTGTGCGGAGTGACCCAGGTTCCGTTCGGGCCCTTGTGGACGAGCCTGCGGTCGAAACGGCCGTCGTATTCGCCGGGCGTCTGGTTGTAGTGCCAGATCGGGCGGCCGTTCTCGATGAAGTCGTGGTGGACGCGCAGCGTCGCCTGCCCGATGAACCGGAACGGGCCGCTCATCTCCAGCGTGTACCCGGTGTCGTCGCGCTCGACGGCGAACCGGTACGACGCCTTCGGCAGCAGTTGCGGCTGGATCTCCGCGCTGGTCAGGTGGCCCTCGAATCGCTTGCCGGGCCCGTACGGCTTGTCGAGCGAGGCGTTCCCGCAGGCGGTCTTGGCGTAGTACTCGGTGCTGATGTCGTTGTCGGGGCCGCCGATGAACTTGTCGCCGCGCGCGAACAGCGCGTTCACGCCGTTGAAGGTGCCGTCGAACGTCCGGTACATCTTGCGGGTCTTCGGGTTGCAGGTCGCGGCGCGCTTCCAGCGGGGAAGGTCGCTGTAATAGCCGTCCATGATGACCTTGCGGCGGAAATGGATGTCCGGGTTGCCGTGCGGCGCGGGCGTCGCGTAATCGAGGATCGTCATGTAGTAGAAGCCGTTCTCCCGCGTCACGTCGTGGTACTGGCAGCGCGACTTTCCGGGGAGAGCGCCGGTGAACGTCCACGGGAAACGGGTCTTGCAGGGCTCCTTGGTGTAGCCGTTGTGGCGGCCGTTGTAGTCGAACGTGCCGTTCCGCTTCCCGCCGAAGTCGATGCCGCGCAGCGTCATCTCGACGCGGTAGTGCCGCGGCAGCGGCCGGGTCGGCCGGATCAGCACGCCCGCGTCCCAGCTCGGCTCGGAGAGCCGCGCGGCCTTCTGCCCGCCGGGCAGGGTGACCGTCGACAGGCCGGGGCGGGAGTCGGGCCGGCCGTCGTGGTCCTTGTCGACGGCGGCGACCTCGGCGGTGAGCCATCCCCTGCTGCCGAACGCGACGCGCTTGCGGTACACGTTCAGCGTCGCCATCTGCTTCTTGAAGAGCGGGCCGCTCATCCTCGTCCAGGCCTCGCCGTCGTCGTCGAACGCGTCGACGTTCCACGGGCTGCGCCTGCCCTGCGGGTCGAGCCGCCACTTCGCGCCGTCGACGCGCAGCGGACGGTTGAAGTTCTCGGCGTCGACCAGGACCCAGCGCCCCTTGCCGGAAGCACCGGACGGGGCGGACGCGTTCCCGGCGGGCGAGGGCCACGCCACGGAGGCGGTGGTCATGACGGTCGCCCCGGCGGCGGCGACGGCGGCCTTCCAGCTTCTCTTCACGGCGTGACTCCTCGAATGCCCGGACCAAAGGGGCGCAGTGCCCTCCGGTGGTCAATGAGAGAGCCCGCCTCCCGCGGACATGGCGTCCGACATGCGGTCTTGCCCCTTTCTTGGCCGGGCCCGGCGCCGTCCCGGGGACGCTCCTGAAGAAGCCCTGGAATTTTCGGTTATCGCCCGTCCCGCGCGGGGTCTGCTGCGTGTTCGCCCAGCCCCGACGAGAGAAGGATGTGGCATCGCCATGAGCTACCCCCCTGGCCCGGGCACCGGACGGCCGCGTCCCGCGAGGCCGCGCCCCGGCCGGCCGCGCAGGGCGTCCCGCCGCGTCGCCGCCTGGACGGCCGCGGGCGCGGCGGGCCTGCTGGTGATCGGCGGCGTCGCCGGGACGGCCGCCGGCGCGTTCGGGGGCGGCGCGGACGGCTCGCCCGCCGCGAGCGGCTCGTCGCTGTCCCCGAGCGCCGCCGCGCCGCCGAGCCCGGTCGCCGACGCGCCGCGCCCGTCGCCGAGCCGCAAGGCGCAGCCGAAGCACCACAAGAAGGCCAAGAAGTCGCACAAGCCGACGCCGCGCGCGACGCGGCACCGTCCCGCCACGACGGCGCCCGCGAAGCCGAAGGCCCCGGCCGCGCCCGCCGGCGGGACCGCCGGACGGTACGCCGCGCAGGTCGTCGCGCTGGTCAACGCCGAGCGCGCCAAGCACGGCTGCCGCGCCCTGACCGTCAACAGCAAGCTGGCGCGGGCCGCGCAGGGGCATTCGGCCGACATGCACGCCCGCAACTTCTTCGACCACACCAACCCGGACGGCAAGGACCCGGGCGACCGCATCACCGCCGCCGGCTACCGCTGGTCCTCCTACGGCGAGAACATCGCCAAGGGGCAGGCGACCCCCGCGAGCGTGATGCAGGCGTGGATGAACAGCTCCGGCCACCGCGCGAACATCCTGAACTGCGGGTTCAAGGAGATCGGCGTCGGCGTCGTGCTGAGCGGCGGCCCGTACTGGACGCAGGACTTCGGCACGAGCCGCTGACGACCCGGCACGTCTCAGGCGGGGGTCGCGAAGTCCTGGGTCCACCAGGGGCCGCCGGACCCCCGCACGAAGCCGACCCCGATCATCGTCAGCCCGCAGTTCAGGATGTTGGCCCGGTGGCCCTGGCTGTTCATCCAGGCCGTCACCACGGCGGGCGGGGACGCCTGGCCCTGCGCGATGTTCTCCGCCCACGCGCTCCAGCGGAACCCGGCTGCGGTGATCCGGTCGCCCGGGTCGGTGCCGCCGGAGCCGCGGTGGTCGAGGGCGTGCCGGGACGCCATGTCCTCCGTGTGCGCCTGCGCGGCCTTGTGCAGGGCGGGCGAGACGCGCAGCGGGCGGCATCCGGCCTTCGCCCGGTTCCGGTTGACCAGGTCGACGACCTGCTGTTCGACGGTCCGCTTCGCCTTCTTGGTGGGCGGCGGCGCGATGTGCTCCTTGACGGACGTGGCGCCGGACCGCGGCGCCGGGGTGCGCGACGGCGTCCGCTGCGCCGCGGCCGGCGGGTCGTTGCGCGGCGGTGGGTCGTCGGGCGAGCCGTCCCGCATGCCCCAGAAGACCACCGCGGCGCCCGCGACGCCGACGGCCGCGGCGCCCGCCACCCACTTGGCCGCGGCCATCCCGGCGCCCTTCGCCGCACCCGCCCCGCTCGCCGCGCCAGACGCGCCCGCGGCGGACGCGGCGGTCGGCGTGGACGAGGCCGTCAGCGCCGTCGGCAGCGCGTGCAGCGGGTGCGCGGCGGGCAACGGCACCATGACCAGGCCCGCGAGCAGCGCCTCCGGCGGCAGCAGGTCCCGCTGCCGGGCGCCGCAGGCCCGGCACCCGCGGACGTGCTTGGCGACGCGCTTGCGCCACAGCGGGGACGGCCGCCCGTCCCACTGCGCGAGGACCGGGGCGAGCGCGTCGCAGCGCCGCTCCGCCCCGACGACCCGGACGACGGCGCGGCACGTCGCGAGCTGCTTCTTCATCCGCTGCACCCGGACCGCCGCGTGCGCCGCCGACACGCCCAGCGCGTCGGCCAGCTCGCTCCGGGTCAGGTGCCCGGAGGCCTCCAGCCACCACAGGCCGAGCAGCTCGCGTTCCCCGGCGTCCAGCCAGCGGGTCGCCTCGGCGATCTCGCGGCGCTGCCCGGACAGCTCCAGCCGCAGCACGGCGGCCTCGGCGAAGTCGGCCTCGGACGCGGCGACCCGCGCGATCGCGTCCGGGTCCATCGGCGTGCCGCGCTGCAGCGACGTCCAGCGGCGGCGCACCTGGTTCATCGCGATGGACACGAGCCAGGAGCGGAACCGTCCGGGCTCGCGCAGGCCGTGCAGCCCGCCGAGCGCGCGCAGCACCGAGTCCTGGACGACGTCGTCCACGTCGGCGTGGCCGTCGAGGGCCCAGCCGACCACGTTGTACAGCAGCGGCAGGTGCTCGGCGACCAGCCGCTCCCTGGCCTCGGGGTCGCCGTCCTGCGCCGCCCGGACCAGCAGGTCCACGTCCTCGCCCACGCGCGTCACCGTCCCTCCAGCGGATCGCCCCCGACCCCCTGGAGACCTCCCGAGACACCGCAGATAACAACAAGCACGCCATTCCCGGCAAGTCACCTGCCCTCAGTACGGTCCCGGACGGCCCCGCGGTTGCGCTCCCCGTCCCGTTCCGGGGGCCGGATTGGTAGCGTCGGCGAGCGTGCGGGATCGGTATGCGGCGGTGTTGCCGTCCTGGTGGCGAGCGGTGTCCGGGGCGTGCGCGCTCGCCGCGGCGGGAGCCGTCCCGTTCCTGGACGCCGGCCGGCCCGCGCGGGCCGCGATCGTCGCGCTGCTCCTCGTCCAGGCGGCGGCGGCCGGATGGCTGATGCGGGGCCGTCCCGGGATCGCGGTCGCGGTGACCGCCGCCGCGGGCGCCGGGATCCAGGCGCTCGGGCCCGAACTGGGGCCGGGCATCCTCTTCGTCGTGCTCTGCGCGTTCGCCTGGCTGCGTCCCGCGCGGATCTCGCTGTGGGGCATGGGCGCCGTCGCCGCCGTGACCGCCGCCGTCGCCGCCGTGCAGGGCGGGACGGTCGCGCTGTGGCCCGTCGCCGCCCTCCTCGCCTGGAGCTGGGGCGCGCTCGGACGGGCGGGCGCGGCGCGCCGGCACGCCGAGGCGCGGCGCGCGGCCATGGAGGAGCGGGCGCGCATCGGACGCGAACTCCACGACGTCCTCTCCCACACCGTGTCGGTCATGGTCGTGCAGGCCGCCGCCGCGGACGACGTGTTCGACGCGAACCCGGACCTCGCGCGGCGGGCGGTCCGGAACCTGGAGGCCGAGGGGCGGCAGGCGCTCGCGGAGCTGCGGCATTTCCTGCGGTCGGTGCGGGACGCCGACGGCGGTGAGGCGGACGGGTCCGTGCCCGGCCTGGGAGACTTGGACCGGCTCGCCGCGTCCGTCACCGGCGCCGGGCTGCGGGTGCGGATCCAGCGGGAGGGGATGGCCGGCGTGCAGGTTCCGTCCGGCGTGGGCCTCGCGGTCTACCGGATCGTCCAGGAGGCGCTGACGAACGCGCTGCGGCACGCCCGCGCGGGCCGCGCCGACGTGCTGCTGCGGGCCGCGGGCGGGCGCCTCGACGTCGACGTCCGCGACGACGGCCCGGGCGCGGCCTCCGGCGGGACGGAACCCGCCGGGAGCAGGCAGGGCATCGCCGGGAGCGGGCAGGGCATCGCCGGGAGCGGGCAGGGCATCGCCGGGAGCGGGCAGGGCATCGCCGGGATGCGGGAACGCGCGCTGCTGCTCGGCGGCACGTTCGAGGCCGGCCCCGATCCGGACGGCGGGTTCCGGGTGCGGGCGTCGCTGCCGGTCGGGGAGGCGCCGTAACGATCCGCGTGCTGGTCGCCGACGACCAGGACCTCGTCCGCGCCGGGTTCAGCATGATCATCGAGGCGCGGGACGACCTGACCGTCGCCGGCGAGGCCGGGGACGGCGAGTCCGCCGTCCGCGCCGCCGAGCGGCTCCGCCCCGACGTCGTGCTGATGGACGTCCGGATGCCCGGCGTCAACGGGATCGACGCGACGCGGCGCATCACCGCGTCCGGCGACCCGCCCAAGGTGATCATCCTGACGACGTTCGACCTGGACGAGCCGCTGTACGCGGCGCTGCGGGCGGGCGCCGCCGGGTTCCTGCTCAAGGACGTCCGGCCGGACGACCTGGCGGAGGCGATCCGGGTCGTCGCGCGCGGCGACGCGCTGCTCGCGCCGTCGGTGACCCGGCGGCTGCTCGACCGGTTCACCGCCACCGAGCCGCGCCCGCCCGTCCGGCCGGAGGCGCTCGCCGAGCTGACCGGCCGCGAGATGCAGACCCTGGAGCTCATCGCCCGCGCCGCGTCCAACGCCGAGATCGCCGAGCGGCTCGTCGTCACCGAGGCGACGGTGAAGACGCACGTGTCGAGCATCCTGCGCAAGCTCGGCCTGCGCGACCGCGTGCAGGCGGTCGTCCTCGCCTACGACCTCGGCCTGGTCCGTCCGCGCCCCTCCGCCTGAGCCCCGCGTTCCGGCGCGGTTCTCCGACGAAAGTCGCAGAGCCGAGACCGATCCTTCGTTGGAAGCGCTCCGTGCCGCGCGTTCCTAGCGTTGGCGGCATGAAGAAGCAGCGTTCGGGCACGGCCCCGCGGTCGCGCCGGGCGGCGTGGACCCTGACCCTCGTCGCCCCCGCCGTCGCCGAGCTCACCCTCGGCACCGTGCCGGTCCGGATGATCTGGCTGGTGCTGCTCTACGTGCCGATCTACGGCGCGGGGGTGCTGCTGATCCGGGAGCTGGTCCGCCGCCTCGGGGGCGGGTGGAGCAGCGTCCTGGCGATGGGCCTGGTCTACGGGCTGGTCGAGGAGGGGCTCGCGTTGCAGAGCCTGACCAGCCCGCACCTGTACGGGGCGGCGGGCTGGGGGCCGCGCCCCTTCGGGATCAACGCCCCGTACGCCGAGCTGAACCTGCCGTACCACGCGGTGTTCAGCGTCCTCGTCCCGATCGCGCTCGTCGAGCTGGTGTTCCGCCGCCACGGCCGGGCCCCGTACCTGCGCCGCGGCGGCATGATCATCGCCGGGCTCGTCGCGGCCCTCGGCGCGCTGCTGCTCCGCGTCTCGGTGCCGCCGTCCGAGGACCCGCACTACTCGCTGCCCGGCCGGGCCGCGCTGATCATCCTCGGCCTGTGCGCCGTGCTGACCGTCCTGGCCCTGGGCGTGCTGCCCCGCCTCCACCGTCCGGCCCCGCGGGGCACGCCGCCCGCTCCCCGGTCGCTCGGCGTCCTCTGCGGCGTCGCGTCGTTCGGGTACCTCGCCCTGCTGTTCCCGTTCGCGGGCGCCGACCACTCCGCCTTCGTCCCCCGGGCGTGGGTGCCCGTCCCGATGGCCGCCGCCGCGCTCCTCGCCGCCGCGACCGCCGTCCTGCTGCGCCGGACGGGCCCCTGGACGGACCGCCACCGCCTCGCCGCGATCTCCGGCGCCCTCGTCGCGCACACCGCGTTCGGGCTGGTCGCGAACACCGGCAGCGTTCCCGACGCCATCGGGCTGGTCGCCATCGCGGCCGCGATGATCTATCTGCTCGGCGCCCTCGGCCGCCGCCTCACCGCACCCGGACCGGACCGCCCGCTTCACACCACGCGGGAGACCCTGTAGGCGATGCCGCCCTCGACGAGGTAGCCCGTCCCCACGCAGACGGCGTCGTTCAGCCACGCGTACCGCTCGGCGCCCGTCTCGAAGAGCGGGTTCGTCCTGAAGTAGTAGCGGGACGGGTCGACGCGGTGCCTCCCGGCGGGGTCGGCCATCTCGGCGCGCAGCTCCGGCGGGGTGGTGTAGCGACCGCCGTAGGTCATGTGGAGGAGGGCCCCGTCGTCGGTGCGCAGGGTGAGCCGGACGTCCAGGTGCATGGCCCTGTCGGGACGGAACAGCGCCCAGTCACCGCCGCCCGGCAGCACCTCGCCGCGCAGTTCCGGCCCCTCGAACGCACCGCCGGCGGCGCCGTACAGGACGCGCCGCCCGACCGGTCCCCGGCCGAAGTCCAGCGGCGCGTCGAGGTCGACGACGATGTCGAAGAGGAACCGCGTCCGGATCTCCCCGACGTCCTTCACGCGCGGGTCTGCGAGCATGCGGTGTCACCTTTCCCGGTCGCGGAACAGGCGGCGCCGGACGGCGTCGGCCGAGACGCCCGACTGCGCGCACAGCTCCGCCAGGTCGAAGAGGAAGTACTCGCCGGCGATCAGGTCGTCCTTGAAGGCGAACCGGATGAACACCGGCAGCTCGGCCCGCCGGCCGTTGGGGACGGCGCCGAACCGGTCGCCGGTCATGGTCATCCGGACCGTCCCCCAGCAGGCCAGGGCGTCGCGGTTCGCGGCGTGCCCCTGGAGGGCGACGGCGTAGTCCGGGAACGAGGCGAAGAACCGGCGCAGCGCGGTCGCGTTCTCCGCCGGGCCGCGCGCGGTCGTCCCGAAGGCCGGGCTCTCCAGCACCATCTCCGGATGCAGCAGTTCCAGGGCGGCGGGCACGTCCTGGCGGCTCTTCGCGGCGGCCAGCGCCTCCGCCAGCTCGATCATGCGATCGGGGTCCATGGAAAAAACAATACGATCGATCGTATGTATAGGCAATCTGGCACGATGGACGCGATGAGCGAGGACCTCCCGGCGGACGGCCGGCTGCAGCGCGGCGCGCGGGCGCGGCGGACCATCACCCGGCACGCCGTCGACGTCGCCTCCCTCGACGGGCTCGACGGCCTCAGCCTCGGCCGCCTCGCCACCGACCTGCGGCTGAGCAAGAGCGGCATCCAGACCCTGTTCCGGACCAAGGAGAACCTGCACCTCGCCACCGTCGACGCGGCCCGCGAGCTGTTCGTCGACGCGGTCGTCCGCCCCGCGCAGGACGCCGCTCCGGGCGCCGCGCGGCTGCGCGCCCTCGTCGCGAACTGGATCGACTACGCGGAGAAGCCGCTGTTCGCCGGCGGCTGCTTCTGGGCGGCGAACCTTCCCGATTTCGACAGCCGGCCCGGACCCGTCCGGGACGCCCTGGCCCGCCAGCATCGGGACTGGCTGTCCGTCCTCGCCGCCGAGTACCGGCACGCCGCGACCGCCGGCGAGATCGCGCCGCTCGACGCCGACCTGGCCGCGTTCCAGACCGACGCCGTCCTCACCGCCGCCAACACCGCCCTCCGCCTGGACGACCCCGACGCCACCAGCAAGGCCCGCCGCGCGATCGACGGCCTCCTCGCGCGTCCCTGACCCGGCGCGCCTTTCTGCTGCGGAACGCCAATCGCGGAACGTATCTGTCCGCGATATCCGCGAAGCTCGGACCATGACCTCGAACTCCAGCGGAGAGCGGGCCGGCCAGGCCCGCGAAACCCAGATCACCTTCGACTGCGCCGACCCCGGCGCCCAGGCCGCGTTCTGGGCCGAGGCGCTCGGCTACCGGCTCCAGGACCCGCCCGGGAACTTCAGCACCTGGGACGAGGCGCTCGACGCGATGGGCGTGCCGCCCGAACGCCGCAACGACGCCTCGGCGATCGTCGACCCCGACGGCGCCCGCCCGCGCCTGTTCTTCCAGCGCGTCCCCGAACCCAAGCAGGCCAAGAACCGCGTCCACCTCGACGTGCGGGCCGCGCCCGGCCTCACCGGCGACGCGCGGATGGCCGCCCTCGAAGCCGAAGCGGAGCGGCTCGTCGGCCACGGCGCCACGCGCCTCCAGCGCTACGAGCCCGCTCCCCCGCTCGGCGCCGGCCACATCGTGATGGCCGACCCCGAAGGCAACGAATTCTGCCTCGACTGACCCATCCGGCCGCCGCCGCGTCCCCGGCGGCGGCCCCGGGTCAGCGGACGACGTCGAACACGTTCTTCTGGATGCCGTTCGCGTACGCCTCGTGCTCGACGAGCTTGAGCTTCTGCGCGTCCTTGTCCGTGTCGCTGAACAGCCGCTTGCCCGCGCCGAGCAGCAGCGGGAACACCAGCAGGTGGTACCGGTCGATCAGGCCCGCGTCGGACAGCGCCCGGTTGAGCGTGGCGCTGCCGTGCATGATGATCGGGCCGCCCTCGGTCTCCTTCAGCGCGGCGACCTCGTCCAGCGAGCGCAGGATCGTCGTCTCGCCCCAGTCCGAGACGAGGTCGTCCTCGCCGAGCGTCGTGGACACGACGTACTTCGGCATCACCTTGTAGTCGGCGAACTCCGCCATGCCCGGCCACACGGGGCTGAACGCCTCGTAGCTGACCCGGCCGAGCAGCATCGCGGCGGCCTCCTTCTGCTCCCGCCCCTTGATCTCGTAGGCCTCCGGCAGGAACTCGACGTCCTTGAACGTCCACCCGGAGTTCCGGTACCCGGGCTCGCCGCCGGGCGCCTCGACGACGCCGTCGAGCGAAACGAACGCGGTGCTGATCAGAGTGCGCATCTGGGGTCTCCCGAGCATCTCGTGGCGGTTCTCAACGGGCGGGATCGCATCCGCCCCGGGGCCGTTCGCCCCACCATGGCAGACCGCCCGCGCCCGCAGAACTCATCGCCGCCAACGACCGTTTCCGGCCGCCCGCCCGGTGCAGGGAGGGCGGCGTTCCGGGCCCGTGCGGAGTGGCTCGCCCGGCCTACTGCTCGCCGTTGACGGCCGGGCCGTCGGCGGGGCGCTGGACGAAGGTTCCCCGGCCCGGCGTCGTCTTAACCAGACCGCGCCGCGTGAGTTCCTGGACGGCGTGCGCCGCCGTCGCGTGGGCCACTCCGAAGTCCTGAGCGATCGTGCGGACGCTCGGCAGCCGCCGCCCGATGGTGCCCGCCGCGATGCGCGTTTCCAGGATGTCGGCGATCTGGACGTAAAGCGGGTCGGGACCATCCATGTCGATGCTCACGCATCCACGGTAGAACGGCATCGGACGAGCTAGGCGCGCAAACGAGAACGGCCCGCCCGGCTCCCGCGGCGCCGAACGGCTTCAGGTGGAGGGGCGGACGAAGACGCCTCGGCCACGCACGCCGATCACCTCGCCGGACTCGCGAAGGACGCGGAAGGCTTCTGAGACGGTCCGGGAGGAAATGTCGAATTCCTCGGCGAACTCGCGCGCCGTAGGCAGCTTCGTGCCGGGTTGGTACTTCCCGGTTGCGATTCGCTCGCGGATCAACGCCACGAGCTGATCCCGCAACGCTTCGATGCCGTCCAGGCTTGCCATAGCACTACGATACGTCGCTAATCACAATGGTTCTGTTCGCTTCACTTTGCTTCTGTTCCTATTACTTCTCAACTCTGCAAGACTTTGACCAGGCAAAGAAGCGGCCCGCCCGGCGTTGCAGCGCCGGACGGGCCTAGGACCGGACGCCGCAGGAGGCGAACGACCCATGACACCCGATGCTAGGGCGCGGCTTGAGGCGCTCGGGACGGTTCTGCGCGCGCACGGGCTGAGCGCGTGGTTCACGCCGGACGGCCTTCATGTCGAGAACCCGGACGCGGACGGCTGCTGCACCGTCCACCCCTGCCTGGTCATGACCGTGGAGCCGCGCGCGGAGGACGCGGGGCGGGCGTGGTTCTGGACGGGCTGGCGCCATCCGGTCGCGGAGGTGGATCGGGTGGCGGACGCCGTGCTCGCGGTCAAGGGGTTGCTGGACGGGACTCCGGGGCTGTGACCGCGCTCGTGACGGCGGCGGTCGCGCTCGCGGCGGCTGTGTCGGCCAGTTGGGTTACCGCGCTCACCGTGGGTCGTCGCCCGAGATACGTCGGCAGGCACCGCGCACCGTTCTAGGCCTCGAAGTGGGCGGCGGTCTCGGGGTCGGCCGGGTAGTAGGACTCGATGGCGACCTCGTCGAGGGTGATGTCCTGCGGGGTGCCGAAGGTGGTGATGGTGGAGAAGAGGCGCAGCTCGCGACCCGCGTGGCGGACGATCATCTGGATCATGACGTCGGAGTCGGCGGGGGCGTCGCCGGCGGCGGGGGCGAGGAGCTCCTCGTAGAGGGCGGCGAGCCCGGGGTCGGGGGCGGCGGCGAGCTGGCGCCTGACCCGGGCGCGGAACACCGCGCGGACGTCGGCGAGGTTGACGACGAGGCGGGCGAGGCCGCGCGGGTCGAGGCCGAGCCGCAGCAGGTTGACCGGCGGGCGGAGCAGCTCGGGGTCGACCTCGGCGAGGAACGGGTCGACGGCGCGGTTGGTCATGATGATGTCCCAGCGGCGGTCGAACGCCAGCGCCGGGTACGGCTCGTGCGCGCGGAGCACCCGTTCGACGGCGTTCCGGGCGGCGGACAGGGCGGTGTCGTCCAGCGGACGTTCGGCGTAGCGGGGCGCGAAACCGGCGGCGAGCAGCAGGTGGTTGCGGTCGCGGAGCGGCACGTCGAGCTGGTCGACGAGCCGCAGGACCATGTCGGCGCTGGGGTTGGACTTGCCCGTCTCGACGAGGCTGACGTGCCGGGCGGACACGTCGGCGGCGATCGCGAGGTCGAGCTGGCTGAGCCGCCGGCGATGCCGCCACTGCCGCAGGAGCTCCCCGACCGTGTGCACGATTCCCGAGCGTACTCATCGCGGCGCCGGGCGCCATGAAATGGGATTTCATCGACAATCCGAAGAGGCCCCGGAAACACTGCGGCCATGACCAACAAGGACATCGTCCAGCAGGCACTCTCGGAACTGATCGCGACGGGCAGCACGGCGGGGCTCGCGCCGCTGCTCAGCGACGACTTCGTCCATCACCGGCCGGACGCGACGTCGTCCACCAAGAAGGAGTGGCTCGCGGCCGTGGAGGCGGCGCTCGTCCCGCTCGCCGGCATGCAGGTCGAGATCCGGCATCTGCTGGCCGACGGCGACCACGTGGTGCTGCACACGCGGCGGCGGCTCCCGGACGGCGGTCCGGAGATCGCGGTCGTCGACATCTGGCGGGTCGAGGACGGGCTGATCGCCGAGGCGTGGGAGATCATCGAGCCGGTGGCCGACGCCGCCGCGAACCTCACCTGGTGGGAGCCCGCCGGCCGCTGACCGGGGGCGCCGGATTCACTACGCTGGGGACGTGTCGCGTCGGGCGCTGGGGCAGTTGGAGGCGGAGGTCCTCGCGGCGCTGGCCGGGCTCGGCGGCGACGCCGGGACGGCGGAGCTGATGGCGCGGCTGGAGGGCGAGCCCGCGTACACGACGGTCGGCACGATCCTGTACCGGCTGTACCGCAAGGGGATCGTGACGCGGGTGCGGGACGGGCGGCAGTACCGGTACCGGCTGGCCGTCGACGAGTCGAAACTGGTCGCCGACCGGATGCGGGACCAGCTGCGGCACGCGAGCGACCCGGGGAGCGTGCTGAGCCGGTTCGTCCGGACGCTGACCCCCGAGGAGGAGCGGAAGCTCCGCGAGATCCTCGGCGGTCCGGAATGACGTGGTTCACCGTCCTGCCGTTCGCGCTGACGGTGGCGCTGAGCGTGGTGCTGGGCCGGGTCGCGCTGCCGCTGCATCCGGCGTGGTGCGCGCGGGTGCTGGCCACGACCGCGGCGATGACGGCGGTGGCCGCGCTCGGCACCGGCTTCTTCGTCGCGGTGAACTACGCGGCGACGCTCGCGCCCGCGGCGGCGGAGCGGCTGCCGGAGTGGGCGCTGTTCGGCGACGATCAGCCGGTGCCGGACGCGGTGGGGGTTCCCGCGGTCCTGCTGTCGGCGGCGGGGCTCGCGGTCGCGGGCCGGACGGCCGTCCGGTGGGCGCGGGAGCTGCGCCGCGCCCGCGACGGCGCCCAGCGGGTCGTCGAGACCGGGGTGCCGATGGCCGTCGCCGTGCCCGGGCGGGGAGGCGGGGTGCTCGTGTCGCGGGGGCTGCTGCGCGGCCTGGCGTCCGAGGAGCTGCGGGTGGTGTTCGAGCACGAGGGCTCGCACCTGCGGCATCGCCATCACCGGTACCTGGCGGCGGGCGCGGTGGCGGCGGCGCTGCTGCCGCTGCGGCGGCTGGACGGCGCGCTGCGGCTGGCGGTGGAGCGGTGGGCGGACGAGGACGCCGCCGAGGCGGTCGGCGACCGCGGCCTGGTCGCCCGGACGATCGCCAAGGTCGCCCTCGCCCAGCCCGCGGCCGCGAGACCGGCCCTGGGGTTCGCCGACTCGGGGGTCGTGCGGCGCGTCGAGGCGCTGCTCGGCGCGCCGCCCGCCCGCAACGCCGTGGCGGGGCCGCTGCTGTTCCTGGGCGACGCGCTCGTCACCGGCTCGCTGGCCGCGGTCGCGCTGCAGCTCGACCACGCCGTGGCCGCGCTGCCGCCGGTGTGGTGACTACAGCTCGAACTCGGCGGGCGGGAGCCCGACGGCGAAGCACGCCTCGCGGACGACGGCCTTCTCGGCGTCGTCGAAGTCGCCGTCGGCGCCGCCGATGACGATGCCGATCTGGATGACGGCACGGGCCTCGGCGGGCTTCTTCTTCACCTTGCCGATGTCCTGCAGGACCGACACCTTGCCGAAGTCGAAGTCGGCGGTGAGCTTCGCGACGTAGTCGTTGAAGCGGCGCTGCAGATCGTCGGAGGGGAAGTTCTGCAGCACCTCGTTGCCCATGATCAGCGACGCGGTGCGCTGCCGCTCGGCCGGGTCGACGGTGCCGTCGGCCGCCGCGACCAGCGCGCACATCGCCATGCTCGCGTCGCGGAACGCTCCGCTGGTCAGTTCGTTCTTCTTGCTGAGCAGCTGCGTCTGCATCGTCTGGGTCGACTCGCGGAGCCTGTTCCAGAGAGCCATCGCTTCCCTTCCCGTCGCCGTGCGGACGGTCCGCACCTGCTTCTACAACTGTAGTAATTGAGGGAAGGTTCCCGGGGACGCGACGAGGGCGGGACCGCGACCGGTCCCGCCCTCGCCCGCGGGGGTCTACCGCAGGTCGCTCGCGTAGTCGGCGAACCGCTCGTCCACCTCGTCCGCCGTCAGGCCGAAGTCCTCCAGCGAGTAGCGGTGCGCCGGCTTCGCCGAACCCGCGCGGCTCTCGGCGTGCAGCTCGGTCATCGCCGTCCGGGCCTCGCCGGTGAACGGCAGCCCGAAGTGCGCGTAGACGGCCTCGACGGTGCCGATCGGGTCGCGGACGAAGTCGTCGTAGTACACGTCCGCGAACTGCGCCTGGTCGTGCCGGGCCCGTTCCGCGCGGAACGCGTCCAGGCCGCGGCTCCACAGGTCGAGCTGGTCGCGGCCGATCGTCGCGCCGGTGAAGACGTCCGACCAGCCGGCGGTGGCGTGCGCGGCGAGGCTGCACATGGACGCCATCGCGGTGCGCGGCGTCCGGTGCGTCTGGACGATCAGCGCGTCCGGGTAGGCCTCCAGCAGCGCGTCGAGCGCGAACAGGTGGCTCGGGTTCTTCAGCACCCAGCGGCGGCCGGCGTCGTTCATGCCGATGAGCTGCAGGTTGCGGCGATGCCGGGCGTATGCGGGCGTCCAGTCCTGCTCGGCGAGCCAGGACGAGTACGTCGGCAGGTGCGCGAGGCACTCGAACGAGATCGACAGCATGTTCTGCCGGAGCAGCTGCCAGCACTCCTCGACGGAGTCCGCCGAGATGTAGTGGACGCCCATGAACTCCGGGTTCTCGACGTGGTGCTTGCGGTACGCGGCGTCGATCGCCTGGAAGAGCGGGTCGTCCGCCCAGGTCTCGCGCGGCGGGCGGGGCTGCGGGATCTCCGCGAGCCACAGGTCGAGGCCCTGGTGGGCGGGGTCGGCGGTGAGGAGCCGGTGCAGCGCCGTCGTGCCCGTGCGGGGCAGGCCGGTGACGAAGATCGGCCGCTCGATCGGCACGTCGGCGTACCCGGGGTGCTTCTTCCAGGCGGCCTCGGAGAACTGCCGGGCGGCGAGGGCGCCGCGCAGCATCGCGCGCTGCGCCTTGTTCCCGGCGGGGGTGAGCCCGGCGTCCTTCGTCAGCGATTCCAGCAGGACTTCGAGCCCGCGGAGGTAGTCGTCGTCACCGAACTCCGTCATGCCGGTGACCTTGCTCGCGGACGCGTGGAGGTCCTCGACGGTCCCCACGCTGTCGCGGCCTGCGCTCATCAGGTCCCGCCTTCCTAGTGGTGCCACTCGCCGGAGTTGACGTCCAGGCATTGCCCGGTGACCGCGCGCGCGAGCGGCGACAGCATGAACACCACGGCGTCGGCGACCTCGTCGGGTTCCGGGAGCTTGCGCAGGTCGGTGGTGGCGGCGTTCTCGTCGTACACCTGCTGCATCGGGACGCCGCGCTTCTCGGCGAGGTGGTTGAAGTACCACTGGAGGTTGTCGGCCCAGATGTAGCCGGGCGCGATCGTGTTGACGCGGATGCCGCGCGGCCCGAGCTCGGTGGACAGGTTCTGCGTCATCGCCAGCAGCGCGGCCTTCGCCATCTTGTACGCGCCGAAGGTGCGCCGCGAGTGCCGCAGCACCGCCGAGTTGATCATGACGACGGAGCCGCCGCGCTCTTCCAGCGCCGGGACGAGCAGCCTGGTCAGGCGCAGCGCGGCGAGCACGTTCGTCTCGAACCCGGCCCGGACGGCGTCGATGTCGACCTTCATCAGGTCGCGCAGCGGCGGCGTCGCGAACGCGTTGTTGATGAGGCCGTCGACGCGTCCGAACGAGGCGACGGCGGTCTCGGCGAGCCGTTCGCAGGCCGCGGCGTCGTTGATGTCGGTCGGGACGGTGACGGCGCGGCGGCCGAGGTCCTCGACCTCCTTCGCGACCTCCGCGAGCCGGGTCTCGTTGCGCGCGGCGAGCACGACGTCGGCGCCGGCCTTGGCGCACTGGAGCGCGAGGCCGCGGCCGAGGCCCGGGCCGACGCCGGACACGACGACGACCCTGTCCTTGAGCAGTTCGGAGGCCATCAGCCGAGCATCCTCCGCGCCACGGCGACCTGGCGGGCCGCGATCCGTTCCTTCCACTCCTCGGGGGTGACGCGCTGGTCCTCGTAGTGCGGCAGCACGCGCGGCAGCTCGTCGAACTTGACGATCTCGGCGGTCGGGCCGTCGGCGGGGGTGAGGTCGCGGGTGAGCCGCTGCCAGCGGAACTGCAGGTAGCCGCGGCTGTGGCCGGTCCGCTCGATCCAGTTGGCGAGGCCGGGGTCGCGCTCGCTGACGACGTAGCGGATCTTCCCGTCCGGGTCCACGCGGGCCTGGTCGCGGGTGAGGCTCGTCTGGTGGTTGATGTAGTCGAGCGAGATGTACCAGAGGCTGCCGAGCTGGAAGCCCATGTACGGCGCCACCGACGGGTCGGCGGCGGGCGCGGTGATGACCATGACCTCGTCGTCGGCGAGGTCGTAGTGCCCGACGGACGAGAACTGCGTCGACAGCCCGCCCGGCGTCGAGCGCGGCTCGGTCAGCGTGTTGACCGGCAGCTTCAGGTAGTGCCACTCCGGGAACGCCAGGAAGGTCTTGATCCGGGACACCAGCATCTTCCCGGCCACCGCGTACCGCCGCGCCATCTGGGCGGACGTGACGGGTTCCGGGGACGTCCCGAGGGTGTCGGCGCGGTGGATGCGGATCTCACCCGGCCGGTCGTTGTCCCAGTCGCTGAACACCTCGCGGACGATCAGCATCGCCGAGCCGGGCGCGAGCGCGACGTAGTCGTCGCCCTCGCCGTCCTTCGGCGGGCCGAACCGCAGCCGGAAGCTCCCGTCCGCGGCGATCGCCAGCTTCCGGTCGTCGAACGCGGTGAGGCTGTCCGGCGACTGGGTCGGCGAGTAGTCGCCGTTCATGATCTGGAAGCTGAGGTCGGCGGTGGTGCCGCGGCGCCCGGTGACGACGTACTCGGCGTCGTCCCGGAGGTAGGCGTGGAAGTACAGCGTGTCGGGGTTGTCCAGGCCCAGCTTGGTGTAGGGGCCGGTGGACGAGGCGAAGTACGGGTGGTCGTGCTGGTAGGCGCCGACCATGTGCAGCGACGCCTTGATGCTGCCGGCGAGGTAGTCCAGGCCCTCGGCGAGGTCCTGGTCCGTCTGGACGAACGGCGCGTTGCGGATGATCTGCTCGGCCTCGACGACGGCGTCGGCGAACGGGCGCGTCGCGGCGTCGGAACGGTCTGTTGCGTCGGTGGCCACCGGGCTCTCCTGGGGACGCGGGATCGGCGCGTGCGCGGGGCGCTGCTCGCGCGCATCGGGACCGGACGGTAGAACGCGTTCTATGCGCGGGTCAACGCACGGGTCCCGATCACCGGGAGCCGGGCACCGGGGTGGTGAACTTCAGGCTCGGGACGTCGTCGAGCGACATCATGTACTCGTAGGTCCGCCTGTGCCCGGTCTTCTCGACCAGCCAGCGGCCGTCCTCGCCGCGCCGGTAGACGTCGTGGTAGAACGCGGCGCCCCGGATGAGCAGCCGGTGCTCCGGGATGATGATCGTGTCGTCGAGGGACCAGACGCCGGTCGCCCGGTCCCCGTCGATGTCGATCTCCGGGGCGCCCGCGGTGTGCGCGCTGATCTTGTCGTCGCCCAGGTTGCCGCGCATGTACTCGACGATCGCGTCCCGTCCCTCCAGGCGGAGGGTCTTCTTGAGGACGGGGGTGTCGTACTCGGCGACGGCGCCGGGGAGGAACAGCCCGGCGAACTCGTCCCACTGCTTCAGGTCGACGCAGCGCAGGTAGCGGTGCTTGAGCCGGCGGATCTCTTCCAGGGCTTCCAGGTCCATGCGTGACAGCCTGACCGGTCCGCCCGCCCAAGACAAGAACACGTTCTAAAAATCGCCGGACGCGGCGGCCCGGGCCGCGCGCCGGCGGCGCTGCTCCGCCACGTCGGCGACCGGCGCCGAGAGCAGCAGCGTGCGGGTGTACGGATGCTCGGGATCCTCGGTGACCTGCGCGGACTCGCCCGTCTCGACGATCCGGCCGCGGTGGATCACGGCGACGCGGTGGCTCATGCAGCGCACGACGGACAGGTCATGGGAGACGAACAGGTACGCGACGGCGGTCTCCTCCTGGATCTCCAGCAGCAGGTCGAGGATGGTGCGCTGGGTCGTGAGGTCCAGCGCGGACACCGGCTCGTCGCAGACGACCAGCCGGGGCCGCAGCGCGAGGGCGCGGGCGATGGCGATCCGCTGGCGCTGCCCGCCGGAGAACTCGCGCGGGAGCCGGTGCGCGGCGTCGGCGGGCAGGTGGACGCGGTCGAGCAGCGCGGCGATGCGGGCGCGGGTGGCGCGGGCCTCGCCGCCCTGCGCGACGAGCGGCTCGGCGAGGGTGTCGCCGACGGTCAGCGACGGGTTCAGCGACGTGTACGGGTCCTGGAAGATCACCTGGAGGTCGCGGCTGAGGGCGCGCCGGCGGGCGGCGGTCGCGGTGTCGATGCGCTCGCCGTCGAAGGTGACGGTGCCGGACGCGACCGGGACGAGCCCGAGGATCGCCCGGCCGATCGTCGTCTTCCCGGATCCGGACTCGCCGACGAGGCCGAGCGTCTCGGCGGGCCGGACGTCCAGGTCGATGCCCTTGAGCACCTCGGTGCGCGCGCGCCGCCGCCTCCCGGGGAAGGACACGTGGACGTCGCGCAGCGACAGCAGCGGGCCGGTAGGTGACGCGGTGGTGCTCACGCGGTCTCGCTCCTCGCCTCGACGGGCCGCCAGGGCGCGCGCGGGGGCGCGTCGTCCAGGACGGCGTCCAGCAGCCTGCGGGTATAGGGGTCCTGCGGGTCGCGGAGGACCCGGTCGGTGGGGCCGGTCTCGACGATGCGCCCGCCGTTCATCACCGCGACGCGGTCGCACAGGTCGGCGACGACGCCGAGGTTGTGCGTGACGAGCAGGACGCCGAGGCCGCGCTCGGCCTGGAGGCGGCGCAGTAGGTCGAGGACGTCGGCCTGGACGCGGACGTCCAGCGCGGTCGTCGGCTCGTCGGCGATGAGCAGCGCCGGGTCGCAGGACATCGCCCCGGCGATGAGGACGCGCTGCGCCATGCCGCCGGAGATCTGGTGCGGGAAGCGGCGCAGCACCTGCTCGGGCTCGGGGATCTCGACCATGCGGAGCAGGTCGAGGGCGCGCGCGGCGGCGTCCTTGCGGGACAGGCCCATGACGTGCCGCATCGGCTCGACGAGCTGGCTGCCGATGGTGAACGCCGGGTCGAGGTTGCTCATCGGCTCCTGCGGGACGTAGGCGACGGTCGTCCCGCGCAGCCGGCGGTGCCGCCGCTCGGGCAGCCCGGCGACCTCCTGGCCTGCGACGATGACGCTGCCGCGGGTGACGCGCCCGCCGTCCGGCAGGATCCCGAGCACCGAGAACGCCGTCTGCGTCTTCCCGGACCCGGACTCGCCGACGAGCCCGACGATCTCGCCGGGCCGGACGTCCAGGTCGATGCCGTGCACGACCTCGGCCTCGGTGCCGTCGGGACGCGCGTAGGCGACGGCGAGCCCGCGGATCGACAGCAGCTCGGCGCGGTCGTCCTCGGAGACGTCGGCCGGCACCGGAGCGCCGGCACGGCGACGGCGAGCGGGCGGCGTGCCGGTGCGGTCCTCCAGGGCGTCCCGCAGGGCCGTGGCCAGCAGGACGAGGGCGCCGGTCGTCACGCCGAGCGCCAGCCCCGGCCACAGCAGCAGCACCGGGGCGCGCTGGATGTTCTGGAACGCCTCGTTGAGCATGGCGCCCCACGTCGCGGTGGAGCCGCTGCCGACGCCGAGGAACTCCAGCCCCGCCTGCAGCCCGATCGCCAGCCCGGCGACCAGCGCGACCTGGATGATGACGGGCCCGCGCACCACGATCAGCACGTGCCGCGCGACGATCCGCAGGTCGGACAGCCCGGACACCCGCGCCGCGTCCACGTACGGCTCGCCGCGCACGTCGGCGACGATGCCGCGCACCAGCCGGAAGAACGACGGCGCCACGAGGAACCCGAGGACGACCATCAGGACCCACACGTTCGAGCCGAGGATGGCGCGGGACGCGAGCAGCACCACCATCGCGGGCAGCGCCATCACGAGGTCGGCCGTCCAGCTCGCGGCGGCGTCGAACCGGCCCGCGCGGTAGCCCGCGTACAGGCCCGCCGGGACGCCGAGGACCAGCGCGATCGCGACGCTGACGACCGCGCCGCCGAGCGTGGTGCGCCCGCCGTACAGGATGCGGGACAGGACGTCGCGGCCCGCCGAGTCCATCCCGAGCGGGTGCCCGCCGGACGGCCCGTCGAAGGCGTGCGCGAGCGACGCGGTCTGCGGCCCCTGCGAAGCGAGCAGCGGCGCCAGCGCCACGGCCAGCACCAGCAGCGCCAGGACCAGCAGGGACGCGGCGCCGAGCGGGTTGCGGACCAGCCGGCCGGACGCGCCCCGGCGGCGCGGGACGCCAGGACTCATGAGTGCCTCGCCTTCGGGTTCAGCCAGCCGATCAGCACGTCGGTGACCAGGTTGATCAGCACGACGCCGAGGACGGTGAGCATGACCAGCGCCATGATCACCGGGATGTCGCCGCGGGCGGTGTAGGTGACGGTCATGCTGCCGATGCCGGGCAGCCCGAAGATCTGCTCGACCAGCACCGCGCCGCCGAGCAGCCCGACGAACTGCATGCCGAGCAGCACCAGCGCGGGCGCGGACGCGTTGCGCAGCACGTGCTTGAACACGATCCGCGGCATGGACAGCCCGCGGGCGCGCAGCGTCCGGACGTAGTCCTGGCGGAGGACGTCGATGACGGCGCCACGCACCTGCTGCGAGACGCCCGCGATCGACGCGACCGACAGCGACGCCACCGGCAGCGTGATCGTGGACAGCCAGCCGCCCGGCGACTCGTCGAACGGGGTGTAGCCGATCGCGGGGAACCAGTCGAGCTTCACCGCGAACACCAGCACGAGGACGAGCGTCACCAGGAACCCCGGCAGCGCGTACCCGGCGACGCCGAGCACCTGCACGAACCGGTCGACGGCACCGCGCCGCACTCCCGCCCAGACGCCGAGCAGGAACGACACCACGGCGGTCACCAGCGTGACGCCGAGCATCAGGCTGACGGTGACCGGGAGCCGGTTGGCGATCGTCTGCGTCACGTCCTCGCTGGTGAACCAGGACGTGCCGAGGTCGCCGCGGACCGCGTGCGACAGCCAGTCGGCGTACTGCACGAGCGCGGGCCGGTCGAGGCCGAGCGCGGCGTTCTTCGCGTCGACCGCCGCCTGGTCCGCGCCCTGCCCGAGCAGCTGCCGCCCGACGTCGTTGTCCGGGATCGACAGCAGCAGGTACGACAGCAGGGAGATGACGAGCAGGAGCACCGCTCCCCCGGCGAGCCTCCGCGCGACGAACCTCAGCATCGGCCTCCTCCTTCTTCACCCGTGCCGCGCGATTCACCCGTGCCGCGCGTCCCGGCCGCGAGGGCGTCCGGGGACGTGAGGAGCCGCATCACGTCCGCGATCGGCTGCTCCATGTCCATCGAGCGGTCCACGAGCCACTGCATCTGGATGCCGTCGGCGACGGCGACGAACAGCGCCGCGAGCCGGTCGGGCGGGACGTCCGCGCGCATCCAGCCCTTGTCCATGCCGCCGCGCAGGAACGCGGCGACCTGGTCGCGGATCTGCGGGTATCGCTCCGCGAAGTGGCCGTGCGCGGGATGCCGGGGGTCGCCGGCCGCCGCAGCCATGGACACGAACAGCTCCACCAGCCCGGGCGTGGACGTCCCCTCCCGGACGATCCGCCGGTACGTCTCCGGGGTGTGGTCCGGATGCCGGAGGCGGGCCGTCTCGTCGCGCATCCGGACCACCTGCGTGAGGAGGTCCTCCTTGGACTCGAAGTAGTGCATCAGGCCGGGCAGGCTGAGGCCGCACCGGTCCGCGACCTTGCGCAGGGAGGTGCCCCGGTAGCCCTCGGCCGCGAAGACCTCCAGCGCGGCCAGCAGGATCTCCTTGCGCTTGGCCTGGCCCTTCTCGTACGGCCCCCGTCTCGCCATGGCGATGCCCCGCTCGCGCCTTCCCGCGCGTCAGGACGCGGGGGTGTAGTCGTAGAGCGACGGGACGCCCATGCCCGACTGCGGCACCGCCTTGACGCCGTCCCCGGCGACCAGCAGGTACTTCATCCGGTAGAAGGGCGCGAACCAGGCCTGCTCGACCAGGTATTTGTTCAGCTCCTTGGACGCGGCGGCGGCCGCGGCGTCGTCGCCGGCCTGCACCTGCCCGAGCAGCCGCGTCACGGTCGGGTCGGTGGTGCCGAACATGTTGAACGTCCCGGGCGTCACGAGGTCCTGGTCGGTCACCCAGTCGGTGGACGACTGCCCGATGTTCATCACCATCGCGGAGTAGGCGCGGTCCCGGTAGATCTTCTGGACGGCGCTGCCCGCGTCGAGCTGGTCCCAGACGACCTTGATGCCGACGGCCTTGAGGTCGGTCTCGATCGAGGACGCGAGCGCGTCGCCGACGATCGCGGTGACGCGCGGCAGCTTGAGCGTGAACCCGTCCGCGTATCCGGCGTCGGCGAGCAGCTGCTTCGCCTTGGCGGGGTCGTGCGGGTAGTAGGCGTCGAGGCTCTGGTCGTAGGCCTTCGTCTCCGGCCCGAAGACCTGGTCGGTGATCTCGCCGCGGCCCTGGCGGATCTTGTCGAGCATGGTCGTGCGGTCGAGGGCGTAGTTGATCGCCTGGCGGACCTGCGGCTTCTTCAGCGCCGGGGTGCGGAGCCCGTCCCGGTCGAAGAACAGCAGGCCCTGGAAGTCGAAACTGTACGGGGTCTTGGTCAGCCGCCCGTCGGACGCCACTGCCTGCTGCTGCCCGGCGTCCTGCAGGACGGCGCTGTCGATCTGCCCCGTCTTCAGCCCGTTGACGACCGCGGTCTCGTTGTCGAACACGCTGATCGTCAGGGTCTTGAACGGCGCCTTGTCGCCCCAGTAGTCCGTGCGGCGGTCGAAGACGTACTTGGTCCCGACGGCGGTCTTGGACTTGTCCAGGACGTAGGGGCCGGTGCCGACCGGGGCCGTCTTCAGGCTCCCGTCCTTGAGCTTGGCGGGGCTGGCCATGAGGCCCGCGGCGTCGCTGAGGTAGAACAGCAGGCCCGGGTCCGGCTGGGACAGCTCCAGCACGACGTGCGTCGGGTCGACGACCTTGACGTCCTTGACCGACTTCACGTACTTGGCGCCGCCACCGCCGCCGTTCTTGAAGTGGTCGAGGTTCGCCTTGACGGCGGCGGCGTCGAAGGCCGTCCCGTCGGTGAACTTCACGCCGTCGCGCAGGGTCAGCGACAGGTGGGTGCGGTCCTTGTCGTAGGTCCACTGCGTGGCGAGCATCGGCTTGAACGCGCCGTCCGCGTCCCGCTTGATCAGCGTGTCGTAGGTCGCCTGGAAGTAGGGCAGCGCGCTGCCGATCGCGTCGGCCGGGTCCAGGCTCTGCGCGGCGGTCAGCGTGGCGATGTCCAGTTCGGCGCCGGCGCCGCCGCTCGCCGAGCCGCCGCCTCCGCAGCCCGTCAGCACCAGCGCGGCCGCGGCGCAGGCCGCCGAGGCCGCGATCCGGGTGGAGTACCTCGTCATGATCTCTCCGTCTGGAGGGGCCGGGACCAGCGTCGCCGGCGGGACGTCGGGGGTGGGCGGCGCCGCAGCGGGGACGGCGCCCGTCGATCAGCGAAAACCGTAAACTGATCGGTTTCTGCGCGTCAATGCCTCCGGGCGAAAAAACCGATCAATATAAGCTTTTGGCCCGCGACCGCCGCCCGGAACCGCCGCCCGGCCCGGACGCCGGCGTCGAGGTCGGCGGGACCCGGCGTTCAGGAGCGCGGGTCCAGGCGCATCCCGAGGATCTTGGTGTGCGGCCGGTCGTCGAGCATCCGGAACCCCACGTGGTCGTAGAAGCCCAGCGCGTTGGCGTTGGCGGCGCCGACACCGAGGTGGACGCCGGGTACCCCGCGGTCGCGCAGGGCGTCGAGGACGGTGGTCACCAGGCGGCGCCCGTTGCCGTCGCCCTGCGCTTCCGGCAGGAGGTCGACATGGAAGTGGGCCGGGTAGCGGCCTGTGATCTCCGCCGGTGTACGGGGCGGATCGTCGATGAAGGAGCGCAGCCGGGCGTCCGGGGTGCCGGGCCGGACCGGCCTGTCCGCTGTCCGCGCGCGCACACGCGGCCACCATTCGCGGTCCAGCCGGCGTTCGAAGGCCGCGGTGTCGGCGACGGCGACGATGTAGCCGACGGGCCGCGACGGCGCGCCTTCGACCTCGCCGGGAGCGAGGACCCACGCGAGGTCGGGCGAGCAGGCCAGGTAGGGCCCGGCGAAGATGTCGCCGAGCAGCCGGGGCTCGGCCACCAGGCCGGTCGCGTCCCGGCCGGAGTTCGCGGTCCGCAGGCAGATGTCGTAGATCCGGTCGATCTCCTCGGGGTCGCCGGCGCGGGCCGGACGGACGGACGGCCGGGCGGGGCGTGGACCGGTGCTCATGCGCGGGGCCTCCCTGGGGACTGAGCCGGGCGGCATCGCCGGCCGCCCCTCCTGCGGACGGGACATCGCCCGCAGGGTAACACCAAAACCGATCAATGAACGGTTTTAGCGGGCGGTCGGCGGCCGGGATCGGCCGCACCATGCCCGCGAAGTCGGCTTTACCCTGTTTGACCTGCGGATGGACGCGCGATGGCGCGCGCTCGACCGCCAGGCGACCGGCCGGGGGAACGCCGTAGCCGGGCACATGATCGGACCCCGGTGTGCCACGGGGGCCGGAAGGGATGTACGGTCGGCCGTTGAGCGGCTCGCGCAGGGTCCCGCCGGGCCGTCGTGGGGAAAAGAGGGCTGAGCCGTCCGCGCGCTACTCCTGCGCCCCGAGGGGCGCCGCACCGGCCACGACACCGACGTCCGCCGGCCGCGCCGCAAGCGGCCATGGCTGATCGGCGAGCTGGCGATCGTCTTCGTGCTGCTCCAGGTCTACGGCTACATCCGCTCGCTGGCCGACACCCGGTACGGGCCGGCGCTCGCCCATGGCCGCGACGTCCTGAGCATAGAGAAGCACCTGGGCCTGGACGTTGAACTGCGGACCAACCACTGGTTGACGCGGCATCACGATCTGTCCGAGGTGGCCGTCTGGATCTACCAGCACATGCACACCGGCTTCACGATGGGCATCCTGCTGCTGTGCTACCTCGCGGGCCCCGGCGTCTACCGGCCCGCGCGCAACGCCCTCGTCCTGACCAACCTGGCCGGGCTCGTGGTGTTCTTCGTCCTGCCGGTGATGCCGCCGCGGCTGCTGCCGGACGAGGGGTTCGTCGACTCGGTCGCCATGGCCGGCTTCGGCACCGTGCACAGCCCCGGCGGCGTGGAGGCCGACCAGTTCGCCGCCATGCCGTCCCTGCACATGGGATGGGCGGTGTGGGTCGCGGTCGTGATCATGGCGCTGCTGCCGCGGTACCGGGTGCGCTGGCTCGCCGTGCTGCACCCCGTCGTCACCGCGATCGTCGTCGTGATCACCGCCAACCACTACGTGCTGGACGTGATCGCCGGGGTCGTGGTGTCCATGGCCGCCCTCTTCGGCACCGGGCTGGTCTGGGCCGGCAACGGGACGACCTACGCGGCCGGCCAGCTGATCAAGCGGAACCGGCCCGCGCCCGTCCCCGACCCCGCGGACGTGGTGGACGCCGGGCCCGGCGAGGCCGGCGAGGCCGGCGAGAAGGCCCTCGTGCCCGCCGAACCGGCGGCGAGCGGCGTCGCCAAGCCCGACCCGGGCGCGGCTTCGGCGACCGCGACGACCGCGACCGTCGGCCTGGAGCGGCCGCCGGGCGGCATCACCAGGGCCGACCCCGACAAGGGCCCCGAGCTGGCTAGCCCGTGAGCGACTGGGTGCCGAGGACGGCGAGGAGCGCCAGCCGGTCCGCGTCCTCGGTGCCGGGCTCCGCCGTGTAGATCATGATGCGCAGGTCGGGGCCGCGGACCGTCAGCACGTCGCAGTCCAGCGTCAGCGTCCCCACCCGCGGATGGTCGATGGTCTTGCGGGACGCCTCGTGCCGGCCGACCGTCCCGGCGTCCCACAGCTCCGCGAACACCTCGCTCTTGGCGTGCAGCTCCGCGATCAGCTGCTGGAGCCCCAGGTCGGCGTGGTACCGGCCGGCGGCCTCGCGCAGGTCCCCGGCCAGCGCGGCCAGGAACGCGCGCCGCTCCTCCGGCGTGTACCGGACGCGGCCCTCCGGCCCGAGGAAGTTGCGCCACACGCCGTTCCGCTCCATCCCCCGCCAGCCGGACGTGTCGCCCATCAGCGCCGTGTACATCGGGTTCGCGAGCAGCAGCGTCCACGCCGCGTCGTAGACCGCGACGGGCGTCCCGGACAGCCGGTCCAGGAGCCGCTGGACGCTCGGGGTGATGTACGCGGGCACCGCGTCCGGGCCGGGCGGCGCCAGCCCGGCGAGGTGGAACAGGTGCGCGCGCTCGTCCGCCGACAGCCGCAGCGCGCGGGCCAGCGCCTCGACGACCTGCGGCGACGGGTTGGACGCGCGGCCCTGCTCCAGCCGGGTCACGTAGTCGACGGAGATCCCCGCGAGCTGGGCCAGCTCCTCGCGGCGCAGCCCGGCCGTCCGCCGGTGCCCGCCGCTGGGCAGCCCGGCCGCCTCCGGCTGGACCCGGTCCCGCCAGCGGTGCAGCGTCCTGCCGAACTTCCCCGGTGCCATGCCCCCAGTCTGCCCGCCCGCGCCGGGCCCCTGCCTGGTACCGCCGTTCCCAGGAAGACGCGACGGCTGGCAGCCCGCCCCGCCGCGCCGCAACCTGGAGACATGACGACGACACTGATCACCGGAGCGAACAAGGGCCTGGGCTACGAGACCGCACGGCGGCTCATCGCCGCGGGCCACACCGTCTACATCGGCAGCCGGGACGCCGAGCGCGGCCGCCGCGCCGCCGCCGAGCTGGGGGCGCGGCTCGTCGTCCTCGACGTCACCGACGACGCGTCCGTCGAGGCCGCCGCGAAGGCGATCGAGGCCGACGGCGGCCTCGACGTGCTGGTCAACAACGCCGGGATCGAGGCCCGGCTGCCCGACAACGGCGTGCCCGGCGCCGCCGAGGTCACCGCCGACCTGATGCGGGAGTCCTTCGAGACGAACGTGTTCGGCGTGGTGCGCGTCACGCACGCGTTCCTGCCGCTGCTGCGGCGCTCGGCGGCCCCGGTCATCGTGAACGTGTCCAGCGGGCTCGCCTCGCTGGCGAGGGTCAGCGACCCGGCGACGCCCGCCTACGCCTACCCGGGCGTCGCGTACCCGGCGTCCAAGGCCGCGGTCAACATGGTCACCGTGCAGTTCGCGAAGGCGTTCCCGGAGATGCGGATCAACGCGGTCGAGCCCGGGTTCACCGCGACGGACCTGAACGGCCGCACCGGCACGCAGACCGTCGAGGAGGGCGCCGAGATCATCGTCCGGATGGCGCGGGTGGCGCCGGACGGGCCGACCGGCGGCTACTTCGACGCCGAGGGCCGCCTCCCCTGGTGACCTAGCCGGGCGTGTGGACGATCTCCCGCTGCCACTCGCCGCGCGGCTGGACGTGCAGGCGCCAGTAGTGGTCGGCGATCCGGTCCGGGTCGAAGAAGGTCCCGGCGGCGACGGCGCCGTCCACGGTCACGCTCGCCGCGTGGACGCCGGACGGCCCGTACTCCTGGTCGAGCAGGGTCACCAGCGTCCGCACCCCGGCCTTGCCGAGCGAGAGGCTGACGTACCCCGGCTTCGGCTCCGGCATGCCGCCGGTGACGATGAACGTGCCGCTCCCGCGCCGCGCCATGTCCGGCGCGACGCGGGCGGCGGCCGTCAGCGCCCCGCCGACGTTGACCGCCCAGGCGTCCAGCTGCTCGCGCGCGGACAGCTCCCCGACCCGGTCCGGCCGGACGAGCGCCGCGTTGTAGACCACGGCGTCGGGGACGCCGAACTCGGCCGCCGCGGCGTCGAGGGCGCCGCGCAGCGCCGCCTCGTCGGCGGCGTCGGCGGCCAGCTTGAGGACGGGCTCCGTCGCCCCCTCGATCTCGGCGAGCTTCCCGGGGTTGCGCCCGATGAGGGCGATCGGCATCCCCTCGCGGGCGAACCGACGCGCGACGGCCGCGCCGATCCCCGGCCCGGCCCCGATGACCACTGCTCCCGGCATCACGTCTCCCTTCGACGGCCGTGACGCTAGGGCCTCACACCGGTGTGAAGGTCAAGCTCTAGTCGTCGACCTCGGCGAGGGCGGGCACGGCGGCCTCCGCGCGTTCCCCCCGGGACCGGACGTACCGCGACAGCCACCAGCTGAACGCGCTGAGCAGCACCAATCCGACCGGCGCGATCCACACCATCGGGGAGCCGGGCTCGCGGAGCGCCTTGCCGAGCCCGGTGTAGACGAGCGTCCCCGGGATGATCCCGGCGAACGTCCCCGCGATGTACGGCCCGAACCGGACGCCCGCGACGCCCGCGCCGTAGTTCACGACGCCGAACGGGAACAGCCCGACCATCCGCAGCACCAGCACCGACTCGAACGCGCGGCGCGACAGGTAGGCGTCCAGGCGGGCGAGCCGCCCGGACCCGGCGTAGCGGGCCACGGCGGGCCGTCCGAGCGCCCTGGCCAGCGCGAACGAGATCGCGGCGCCCGCGGTGGCGCCGACCAGGACCGACCCCACGCCGACGGCCACCCCGAACAGCGCCCCGGCGGACGCGTTCAGCACCGAACCGGGCACCAGCAGGGTCACCGCCACGGCGTAGCAGACCGCGAACACGAGCGGCCCCCACCAGCCGAGCGAGTCGACCCAGTCGCTGACGTCCCCCCACACCGACCCGCCCGCGATCGCCACGACCACGCCCACGCCGAGCAACACCGCGCCGAGGACCAGCAGCTTCACGAGGGCCGCCCGCGACACGGGCGGGCCTCCGCTCGGCTCCGGTTCCTGCACGGTCTCGCCCGCGCCCGGCGGCTGCGGCACGGGCGCGGCGGCGGGATGCGGACTCATGGGTCTCCTGCCGGTGTGAACGGGTGTCCAGATCACGCTATGTGGCGAACCCGAGAAACGCACCACCGGCCACCCGCCAAGGCCGGTCAGCCGTCCTTGCGGGCGACGGCCGTCCAGCCCGCGCCGGTGATGTACTCGCCGCCCACGGGCCGCCACTCGTGCAGCGGGACGACCCCGGGCTCCAGGATCGTCAGGCCGTCCAGCAGCCCCGCCACCTGCTCCCGCGTCCGCGCGATCAGGGCCGCGTTCGCCGACTGCGAACGGTACGTCTCCCCGACGTTCACGTTGCGCCGCTCCTCGACCGCCGCGTGCGACAGGATCACGTGGCTGCCGGCCGGGACCGCCTCGGTGAACCGCCGGACGATCCCCGCCGGGTCCCGCTCGTCCGGCACGAAGTGCAGGACCGCGACGAACAGCACGCACACCGGCCGCCCGAAGTCGATCAGCTCGCGCACCTGCGGGTCGTCCAGCACCGCGCCGGGATCCCGCAGGTCCGCCTCGACGACGGCGGTCCGCTCGTCCGCGTCGACCAGCGCCCGCGCGTGCGCCGCCACCAGCGGGTCGTTGTCGACGTACGCGACCCGCGCGCCGGACCGCACCGCGCGGGCGACCTCGTGCACGTTGCCCTGCGTCGGCAGCCCGGTGCCGAGGTCGAGGAACTGGTCGATGCCGGACTCGGCGACGAACCGCACCGCCCGCTGCAGGAACGCCCGGTTCGCCCGCGCGACGCCCTCCACCGTCGGCAGCGCCCGGACGACCTCCTGCGCCGCGAGCCGGTCGCACTCGTAGTTGTCCTTGCCCCCGAGGAAGTAGTCGTACATGCGCGCCACGCTCGGCGTGGTCATGTCCACCCCGGCCGCCGGCGGAACCTTCGCGGACCCGTCCATCGCGCACCCCTTTCCAGCCGAATCGCTCGGCGATCACCGCCATTGTCCAGCACTCCTGCCAGAATCCGCCCATGACCGACGCGGACGGGATGCGCCGCCTCTTCCGGGACGAGGGCCTGCGGGCCAGCTCCTACAAGCTCTGCTACAGCCTGGTGTGGGGGCCGATCGCCGTCTTCGCCCAGCGCGGCTGGGGCGGCGTCTACATGGACCCGGACGAGTCCGCGGCGGCCGTCCGCGACCTCTTCGGCCAGTGCGCCGACCTGATCGACGCGGCCGCCGCGGCCCGCCCTCGGCTCAAGGACCCCTGGCGCCGGCTCGTCGTCGAAAGCCGCATCGGCGGCGGCCGCTACGGCTGGGCAGACGGCCACGGCTACACCCCCCTCGAGGAGGACCGCACGGGCACGGTCCTCGCCAAGGCCGCGGACCTCCTCCGGACGGGCGGGTGAGCCGGAGGAGGCCGCGGCCTCGGGCCGGAGGAGGCTAGTGGTAGGCGTGCTCGGCGGCCGGGAAGACGCCGTTCACGACCTCGTCGGCGAAGGTGCGCGCCGCCTCGTCCAGCGTGTCGCGGAGGCCCGAGTACTTCTTCACGAAGCGCGGCAGCCGGCCCGGCGTGAGGCCCATCGCGTCCGTCCAGACGAGGACCTGCGCGTCGCAGCCCGGGCCCGCGCCGATGCCGACGGTCGGGATGTCCAGCGCGGCGGTGATCTCGGTCGCGACCTCCTCCGGCACCGCCTCGAGGACGACCGCGAAGGCCCCCGCGTCCTGCACGGCACGGGCGTCCCGCACCAGCTGCCGCGCCGCCGTCTCGCCGCGGCCCTGCACCCGGTAGCCGCCGAACGCGTTCACCGACTGCGGCGTCAGCCCGAGATGCCCCATGATCGGGATCCCGGCGGACACCATCAGGTCGATCTGGCGGGCGCTGCGCTCCCCGCCCTCCAGCTTGACCGCCCCGACCCCGGCCTCCTTGACCAGCCGCGTCGCGCTGCGGAGGGCCTGCTCCGGGCCCGCCTGGTAGGTGCCGAACGGCAGGTCGCCGATGATCAGCGCCCGCTCGGTGCCGCGGACGACCGCCGCCGACAGGACGAGGATCTCCTCCAGCGTGACCGGCACGGTCGAGCCGTACCCGAGGTGGCACGCGCCCATCGTGTCGCCGACCAGCATCACCGGGATCCCGGCCTGGTCGAACACGGACGCGGTCATCGCGTCGTAGGCGGTGAGCATCGGCCATTTCTCGCCGCTCTCCTTGGCGGCGGCGATGTCCCGCACCGTGATCCGGCGCGAGAACTCACCCCCGTGAAGGGACGGCCTGTCCTGCGTGCGGGCATGCGAAATACGCGTCATGACGACGGCTCTCCCTGCTCATCTCGAAGCGCCCTGACGGCGTCTCCGGACCACCGCCCATCCTGACACCCGCCGCCCCGAAGATCGACCCCCGCGTCGGGTCGGCTTCTGAGGGCGTGGCGCGGCGATGTGGATGTTCGGTTTCGGTGGGTACGGCGTCATCAAGGACGCGAAACGCGTACGGAGGAGAGCAGCACCATGCCGATGACCACCAGCAAGGGCCGGGTCAACAAGGAGGAGCTGCCCGGACCCGTCCAGCGCTCGGACGCCAAGGCGCAGCGCACGTTCGCGAAGGCGCACGACTCGGCCGTCGAGGAGTACGGGGAGGGGCAGCGGGCGCACCGCGTCGCCTACTCCGCGCTCAAGCACACGCACGAGAAGGTCGGCGACCACTGGGAACCCAAGGCCAAGGGCGCCAAGGGACCGTCCGACCGGCAGGCCGCGGGCGGCGTGAAGACCTCCCGGAAGACCGCGGGCGGCGTCGACGCCAACGCGTCGAAGAAGCACCTGTACGACGTCGCCAAGCGGCTGGACGTCTCGGGCCGCTCGACGATGAACAAGAAGCAGCTCGTCAAGGCCATCGAGAAGGCCAACAACCGCAAGACCGCGAAGGCGCGGTCCTGACGTTCTGACTTGTGGCGTGTCGCCTCATGCGGTTCCGCATGAGGAGAATGCCAACAA
>NZ_JBEZJL010000059.1:0-66799 GCF_040651755.1 Actinomadura sp. NPDC048394
GGCCCCCGGCGCCGGGCGGGGCCCCCCCCCCGCGGCCGGCGAGGGACGGCTCACGCTCGAGGAGCTCGACGAGCGGCTGGACGCGGTGTACGCGGCGAAGACGTACGCCGAACTGGAGCCGCTCACCCGCGACCTGCCCGCGGCCGGGACGCCCGCCGCGCCCGCTCCCCACGCCGGCGCCGACTGGCGCCCGGTCGACGGCGCCCCGTCCTGGTCGACCGGCATCGGCATCATGAGCGGCTTCACCCGGACCGGCGTGTGGAACGTCCCCCGCGCGTTCACCGCGTTCGCGTTCTGGGGCGGCGGCAAGATCGACCTGCGCGAGGCCCGCTTCACCGAGGGCGAGGTCACGATCCGCGCGTTCGCCCTGATGGGCGGCGTCGACATCGTCGTCCCGGAGGACATCACCGTCCACGTCAAGGGCATCGGCATCATGGGCGGCTTCGACCACGGCGCGAGCGCCGCCGGCGTCCCCGGCTCCCCCACGGTCGTCGTGAAGGGCTTCGCGTTCTGGGGCGGCGTCGACGTCAAGCGCCGCGCCCGCCGCCGCGAGAAGAAGCTCCGCAAGGAGCTCAAGAACCGCGACAACGACTGATCGCCTTCACCGCATCAGGGCCGCGCCGAAGACCCAGGGCGACGTCTGGGCGATGAAGTCGGCGGGGAATCCGAGGGTGAAACCGGTGGCCTCCTCCAGGCGGGTCACGGTCTCGGGCGGGAGGGTGAGGTCGGCGGCGGCGAGGTTGTCGCGGAGCTGGTCCTCGGTGCGGGCTCCGACGATGGGGTGGATCGCGCGGGAGCGGTGCATCGTCCAGGCGATCGCCACCTGTGAAGGCGTGGCGCCGATCTCCTCGGCCGCGTCCTGGACGGCTCGGGCGACGGCGTGGTCCTTTTCCGAAAGGGACGCGGAGGCCAGACGTCCGCCGGCGGCGGACTCCGGACGGCCGTACTTGCCGGTCAGCACCCCGCCGGCCAGCGGGCTCCACGCGGTGACGCCGAGACCGAGCGACTCGGCCATCGGCAGCAACTCGCGTTCGATGTCGCGCTGGAGCAGGCTGTAGGGGACCTGCAGGCCGATGAACGGGCTCCAGCCATGGCACTGCGCCAGCGTGTTGGCGCGGGCCACGACCCAGGCCGGCGTGTCGGAGATGCCCACGTACAGGACCTTGCCCGCCTGCACCGCGTCGTCCAGCGCCCGCATGGTCTCTTCCAACGGCGTGTGACGGTCCCACATGTGCACCCAGTAGACGTCCACATAGTCGGTGCGCAGGCGGCGGAGGCTCGTCTCCAGGGAGGCGCGCAGGTTCTTGCGGTGGTTCCCGGCGGCGTTGGGATCGGCGCGGTCGCGGGAGACCGTGTACTTCGTCCCGAGCACGAAAGAGTCGCGGCGACCGCCGAGCAACTCGCCGAGGATCTCCTCGCTCGCCCCGTCCCGGTAGTTGACGGCGGTGTCGATCATGTTGCCGCCGGCCTCGGCGTACAGGTCCAGCATCCGCCGGCATTCCGGCAGCGGCGCGCCGACCCCGCCCTGCTCCCCGAACGTCATCGCGCCCAGGACCAGTTCGGAGACGCGGAGGCCGCTCGTCCCGAGAGTGCGGTACCTCATGCCGTCGCCGCTCCGCCGAACAGTTCGGCGGCCCGCTCCGCGATCTCCTCCGGCGGCACGTCCCGCACGTGCTGGTTCAGGGCCCAGCGGTGCCCGAACGGGTCCAGGAACTGGCCGGTGCGGTCGCCCCAGAACGCGTCGTGCACCGGTTCGAAGACCGTGGCGCCGGCCCGCAGCGCGCGAGCGGAGGCGGCGTCGACGTCGGTGACCTCGACGTGCAGGGCGGCGGGCGTGCCGCGCAGCGCGGCCGGGGTGCGCATGCCCCGCTCGGGCATCTCCCCCGCCACCGCCAGGACGGTGTCGCCGAGCAGGAGTTCCACGGTCAGCGTCCGGCCGCCGGGGAGCGTGAGGCGGCTCGTCTCGCGCGCCCCGAACGCCTCGGCGTACCAGGAGGCGGCCTCGTCCGGGTCGCCGACGACCAAATGAATCGCTATCTGCGTCATGCCCGGGACCATACAACGTGTCTGGACACCATGTCCATACACAATGTCTGGCGTTGGCTATGATGGCTCACATGCCTTCGAAGCGGCCCGTGCACCCCACCCGCCGATCCGGCTCGTCCCCGGCCTCCGCCGAGCTGAGGGAGCGGATCCTGTCCGCGACGCGCGAGCTGCTGCGCGAGCACCGCTTCGACGCCCTGAGCGTGGCCGACGTCCTGGCCGCCGCCGGGGTCTCCCGGGCCAGCTTCTACTTCTACTTCCCGAGCAAGCAGGCCGTGCTCGGCGAGCTCGTGCGCGAGGCCGTCGCGCAGGGGCAGCAGGCGGCACGCCCGTGGATCGACCAGGAGCAGGACCCGGTCTCCGCGCTCCGTGCCGGCGTGGCCGCCGGCGCGCGGCTGTGGCGCGACAACGCCGGCGTGCTCGCGGCCATCGTGGAGAGCTGGGGATCGGACGAGGACCTGCGGAAACTGTGGCTCGAACAGATGGACCTGTTCACCGAGGCCGCCACCGCGCGCATCGAGTCCGACCCACGAGCCCGCGAACGGCTCGGTCCCATGGACACCCGCGCCGTGGCCGCCTCGCTGACCTGGCTCGGCGAGCGCCTCTACTACCTCGCCGCGACCGGAGTCCCCCCGTTCGACGACGAGAAGGTCCTCATAGACGTCCTCACCAACGCCTGGACCTCAACCCTCTACGGCACCACCCCACCGAAACCCGCCTGAGCGGCAGCCGGGCGTCAGTCGGTGAGGCGGTCTAGCCATTCGGTGAGGAGGGTCGTCTCGGCGGGGGTCAGGCCGGGCGGCGGGTCCGTGGCGAGGGCGGCGCGGAGGGCGACCGCGGACGCCGCGCGGGTGTCGCGGGGGGCGGGGGCGCTCCCGGAGCCGTCCGGGACGGTCACGGCCGCGAGGACGGCCTCGCGGGTGCGGGCGGACAGGTCGCCGCCGTCGTCGCCGTTCGCGACCAGGAAGAGGACGACGCCGATGCCCGCGGACTGGATCATCCGCGCGGCGGTCTCCACCGGGACGCGGAGCCGTCCCGCGCGGGCGACGGCGCCGACCAGGCCGAGCAGGATCGCGTACGCCTCGTCCGCGGCGGGCGGGGTGCGCGGCGAGCCGTAGATCAGCGCGTAGACGGCCGGGTGCGACATCCCGAACTCGACGTGCAGGTCCCAGCCGTGGCGCAGGTCGTCGACCGGGTCGCCGGTAGCGGGCTGGGCGCGCTTGCTCGCCAGGTACTCCTCGAGCCCGTGCGCGGCGACAGCGTCCAGGAGCCCCTGCTTGTCGCCGAAGTGGTGGTAGAGGGTGGGCGCGCCGACGCCGGCGGCGGCGCACACGGCGCGGGTCGAGACGGGCTCGCCGCCGGACTCGGCGATCAGCCGGGCGGCCGCCCGCAGGATGCGGTCCCGCCCGTCGGTGTCCTTCTGCGCGCTCACAACATCGATGCTACATAACTTCGGCGAGCGTCGTTAGGGGCGGTTGACGTGGGCATACCCGGGGTCGGAGCCAAGGGTCATGTAGCAGCACTATAGAAGTGGGTATATCGTTGGTTCTGGCGGTCGCGATCCGGCCGTCCCCGTCTACGAGAGGAACGCGAGATGCGCAGCGCCGTTCTCACCGGCAAGGGCAGGCCGCTCGAGATCGTCGAGCGGGAGGTGCCCGAACCCGGGCCCGGGGAGATCCTCGTCAAGGTCACCGCCTGCGGGATGTGCTACTCCGAGGTCGGGCTGATGCAGGGCCACTACCCGTTCGGGCGGTTCCCGACCGTGCCCGGGCACGAGATCAGCGGGGTCGTCGAGGCGCTCGGCGCGGACGTCGACTGGCCCGCGCCCGGCACGCCGGTCGGCGCCCAGTGGATCTACGGCTCGTGCGGGCGCTGCGACCAGTGTGTGCGCGGCGACCAGATCCTGTGCACCGGCGCGCCCCGGCGCGTCACCGGGATCACCGACGACGGCGGCTACGCCGAGTACTTCGTCGCCCGCGCCGGGTTCGTCACCCCGCTGCCCGGCGGCCTGGACCCGGTCGCCGCGGCGCCGCTGATGTGCGCCGGGATCACCGCGTTCAACGGGCTGCGGCACGCGGGCGCGACGGCCGGGTCGCGCGTGGCGGTGCTCGGCACCGGCGGCGTCGGCGAGATGACGATCCGGTTCGCGGCGGCGATGGGCGCCCGCGTCGCCGCGGTGTCGCGGTCGCGGCGCGCGGAGGACGAGGCGCGCCGGATGGGCGCCGAGCTCTACGTCGCCACCGACGAGCAGGACGCGGCCGAGGCGCTCCAGGGCTGGGGCGGCGCCGACGTCATCGTGAACACCGCGCCGAGCACCGCCCCCGCGCAGGCCGCGCTCGGCGGCGTCGCCCCGGACGGCACCCTGCTGGTCCTCGGCGTCGGCGCCGACGCCCTCGCGGTGCCGCCCGCCGCGCTCGTGATGAACCGGGTGCGGGTGATGGGCAGCCCGTCGGGCTCCCCGCACGACCTGCGCGACACGCTCGCGTTCGCCGCCGCGCACGGGATCCTCCCGGACGTCACGCCCGTGACGCTGGACGAGGCGCCCCGCGTCCTCGCCACGATGGCCGACGGCCGCCACCGCGGCCGCTCCGTCATCGCGTTCGGGTGAGCCGCTTCCACGGGCGGGCCTGCTCGTAGGCGCGGCAGGCGGCCATGACCAGGGCGTCGGCGTGGCGGGCGCCGACGACCTGGAGGCCGACGGGCAGCCCGTCCGCGGTGAACCCGCACGGCACGCTCGCGGCGGGCTGCTGGGTCATGTTGAACGGGTAGGTGAACGGCGTCCAGGACGTCCAGCGGGGGGACGGCGATCCGGGCGGGACCTCCAGCCCGGCTTCGAACGCGGCGATCGGCATGGTCGGGGTGAGCAGCAGGTCGTAGCGGTCATGGAACAGGCCCATCACGCGGCCGAGCTCCATGCGGCGCGCCGTCGCGGTGAGGTACTCGACCGCCGAGTAACGGGCGCCCTGCTCGCAGATCTCGCGCAGACCCGGGTCGAGGCGCGCGCGCTGCTCGGCGGTGAGGTGCTCGACGACCTTCGCGGCGCCGGCGAACCAGAGCACCTCGAAGTCGGCGACGGGGTCGGCGAAGCCGGGATCGGCCTGCTCGACCTTGGCGCCGAGCTCGGTGAACACCTCGGCCGCGGCGGCCACCGAGGCCGCCACCTCCGGGTCGACCCGGGCGAAGCCGAGGTCGGGGCTGAAGGCGATCCGCAGGCCGGTGAGGTCGTGCGGGTCGCCGCCCGCGAACGGCGCCGGGGGCGGCGGCAGGGACGACCAGTCCCGGACGTCGGCGCCGCACACCGCGTCGAGCAGCAGTTCCGCGTCGGCGACCGTGTTGGTCATCGGGCCGGTGTGCGCGAGCGTGCCGAACGGGCTGGCCGGGTAGTGCGGGATGCGGCCGTAGGTCGGCTTGATGGTGAAGGTCCCGGTGAACGCGGCGGGGATGCGGACGGAGCCGCCGCCGTCGGTGCCGAGCGCGAGCGGCGCCATGCCCGCCGCGACCGCCGCCGCCGCGCCGCCGCTGGACCCGCCGGGCGTGCGGGAGGCGTCCCACGGGTTGCGGGTGATCCCGGTGAGCGGGTTGTCGGTGACGCCCTTCCACGCGAACTCCGGCGTGGTCGTCTTGCCGGCGAAGACGGCGCCCTGCTCGCGCAGCCGCGCGACGGCCGGGGAGTCCTCCGTCCAGGGCCCGGCGGGGTCGATCGTCGTGGACCCGCGCAGCGTCGGCCAGCCGCGGGTGAGCAGCACGTCCTTGATCGAGACGGGCACGCCGTCGAGCGCGCCGAGCGGCGCGCCGCGCCGCCACCGCTCGGCGGAGGCGCGCGCCATCTCCAGCGTGGTCTCCGGGTCGAGCAGGCAGAACGCGTTGAGCTCCGGGTCGTCCCGGTCGATCCGCGCGAGGACGGCCTCGGCGGCCTCGACGGGCGAGAGCGCCTTCGCGCGGTACGCCTCCAGCAGCTCGACGGCGGTCAGGTCTGCCGCGTCCGTCATGGCCGTTATCCCCTCTGCCCGGCGTACGGGTCCGGTGTTGCGGTCGCGTCCGGGCGCACGTAGCCCAGCCGCTTGTCGACGACGTTGCGCAGCTCGCGGCCGTGCGCGAACCGGTCGAGGTTGTCGGTGAACAGCCGGACCAGCTCGTCGCGCCAGCCGATGGCGTCCCCCGACATGTGCGGCGAGACGATCACGTTGGGCAGGGTCCACAGCGGCGAGGACGGCGCGAGCGGCTCGTCGACGAACACGTCGAGCGCCGCGCCCGCGATGCGGCCGTCGCGCAGCGCCTCGACCAGGTCGTCCTCGGCGACCAGCGGCCCGCGCCCGACGTTGATCAGCCGCGCGGACGGCCGCATCCGGGCGAGCGCCGCGGCGTCGATCATGTTCCGGGTGGCGGTGGTGAGCGGCGCGGCGAGGACGACGTAGTCGGCTTCGGCGAGCGCGTCGGGCAGCCGTTCCGGCGGGTGGACGGTGCCGAAGTCGGGGTCGCCTTCGCGGGCGGTGCGGCCTGCGCCCGACACGCGGAGCCCGGCGGCGGCGAGGCGGCGGGCGATGGCGCGGCCGATCGGGCCGGTGCCGACCACCAGCGCGCGGGCGCCGGTGATCCGTTCGGTCTCGCGGTGCCGCCACACGCGCTCGCCCTGCAGCCGGACGGTGGCGTGCAGATCCTTCGCGAACGCCAGCACGAGCGCGAGGACGTATTCGGCGATCGGCTCGTCGAACACCCCTCGCGAATTGGTGACGATGGTGTTGCCTTCGACCAGGTCAGGGAACAGCAGCCGGTCGACGCCGGCGCTCGCGATGTGGACCCAGCGGGGGCCGCCCTCGCGCGGCCACGCCGCCGCCAGCGCGTCCGACCAGAAGTCCCACATGAAGAGCGCGTCGCACCCTGGAAGGGCGCCCGCGAGCTGGGGTTTCCGCACGTAGACGACGTGCGCGAGGCGTTCGGCGGCCGCCATGCCGGGCGGCGGGACGTCGTCCTGGAGGACCACCACGCGAGGCGGCTCACCGGACGCGTTCGGACCTTGCTCCATCGGCGGCCACTTTCGGGGTTCCGGAATTTACGGGACGGCAACGTGGAGGGGCATTGACACGCTAGGAACGCTTCGTAGGATTGTCAACAATCAGCGAGGAAGAACCGCCAGGTGGCCGCGCTGATCGTGCTGCAAGACCGTCGCAACCGTATTGCCCAAGGCCAGGACGCGTCCCAGAGCGCTCTAACGCAAGAGTCCTTTCGGGTGGCGACGCTCTCGCCCACCCCTGTCCGCGGGGAGGCCCGGCATGGCCAAGCTCATGACCATCTCACTGGAGAAGCGCGGCGTGTCCTGCGTCGCCGAGCTCCTGGAGAAGGACGCGCCGCGCACCTGTGAGGCGGTATGGCGCGCGCTGCCCCTCGGAGGGGACGCGTACCACGCCAAGTACGCGCGCAACGAGGTCTACACGATGGTGGAGCGGTTCGCCGAGGAGGAGGTCGGGCTGGAGAACCCGACCGTGACGCCGATCCCCGGCGACGTCGTGTACTTCTCCTTCCCCGGCGGGATGCTCGACCGGGCGTTCAAGGAGGAGAAGAACATCCACGAGCTGCCCGGCGTCATCGACCTGGCGATCTTCTACGGCCGCAACAACCTGCTGCTGAACGGGGACGTCGGCTGGGTGCCCGGCAACGTGTACGCGACGATCGTCGACGGCCTGGACCGGATGGCCGAGGCGTGCAACGACGTCTGGCGGTCCGGCGCCGTCGGCGAGCGCCTGGTCTACCGCCGGCACGAGTCCTAGAGCGGTGGCCGCGCAGATGACATTCGACCCCACGCTGGTCGTCGGGCCCGAGCTGGTCGCGCAGCAGGGCATCGGCGTGGTCGCGCCGTTCGACTTCGCGCTCGACCGCGAGCTGTGGCGGTGGACCCCCGACGACGTGTCGCTGTTCATGACCCGGCTGCCGTACGTCCCGGTGCCGGTCACCGTCGAGATGGCCTCGGCGCTGTCGGACCACTCGATCGTCCGGCAGGCGACCCGGGACGTGCTCGCCCCCGAGCCGCTCGCGGTGGCCTACGCCTGCGCGTCCGGCAGCTTCATCCGCGGCAAGGCCGGCGAGCTCGCACTGCACCGGACGATGGCCGAGGCGGGCGCGCCCGCGGTCGCCACCACGTCCGGCGCGCTGGTGGAGTCGCTGCGGCTGCTGGACGCGAACCGGATCGCGGTGGTGACGCCGTACATCGACGCCGTCACCGGGCGGCTGGTCTCGTTCCTCGGCGAGCACGGCATCGAGGTGGTGTCGTCGGTCGGGATGGGGCTGCTCAGCCACATCTGGAAGGTCGGCTACGGCGAGATCGTCAGCGCGGTCTCGACGGTGGACCGGCCGGAGGCCGAGGCGGTGTTCATCAGCTGCACCAACGTGCCGACCTACGACATCATCGCCCCGCTGGAGCAGATGATCGGCAAGCCGGTGCTGACCGCCAACCAGGTCACCATGTGCTCGGCGCTGCGCGCCATGGGCCGCTCGGCGGCCGGTCCCGGGCAGTGGCTGGTGCAGCTCGGCCGCCCGACCGCCGCCTGACCCCCGATGATCGATGAAGGTAGGATTGTCGACAACATGCAGCACAACGGTCCCGCCGCGGGGTTCCTCTACCCGGGCTACAGCGCCGAGGACGACTACCCCGCGATCGAGCGCGCCCTGCGCAGGTCGGGGGCGGGCGACGTCAGCCTCCCGGTCGTGCACACGCTGATGCGCGAGGACGCCCACCGGGTCGACGCGCTGCTCGACATCGGCGGCGACGACGTGCTCGGCGAGGGCGCCCGCAAGCTGCGCGAGCTGGGCGTCCGCGCCGCCGTGTGGGCGTGCACGAGCGGCAGCTTCGTGTTCGGCTGGGACGGCGCCGCCGCGCAGGTCCGGGGCGTCGGCGAGGCCGCGGGCGTGCCCGCGTCCAGCACGTCGTTCGCGTTCGTGCACGCGGCGCGCGCGCTCGGCCTGCGCCGGGTCGCCGTGGCCGCGACCTATCCGGCCGACGTCGCCGAGCGGTTCGGCGCGTTCCTCGGCCACGCCGGCATCGAGGTGGTCGCGCTGTCCTGCCGGGGCATCGTCACCGCCGCCGAGGTCGGCACCCTCCGCCGCGACGACGTGCTGGAGTTCGTCGCGGCCAACGACCATCCCGACGCCGAGGCGGTGCTGGTGCCCGACACCGCGCTGCACACCGTGGCCTGGCTCGACGAGCTGGAGGAGCGGGTCGGCAAGCCGGTGCTCACCGCCAACCAGGTGAGCGTGTGGGAGGGGCTGCGGCTCGCCGCCGGCCCGGCCGGGCTCGCGCCGCGCGCCGGGTTCGGCCGGCTGTTCGCCGTCCCCGCCCCGGCACCGGGACGAGATCCCTGGCAGCTATGACGAAAGGGGCCCGCCGATGGGCCGGTTGGGTGAGCTGGAACCCGTCCCGCGCAGGTCGACGGTCGAGATCGTGTCCGACGAGCTGCGCTCGGCGATCATGTACGGGGCGCTGGAGCCGGGCGCGCAGCTCGGCGAGGCGGAGCTGGCCGCCCGGCTCGGCATCAGCCGCGGCCCGCTGCGCGAGGCGATGCAGCGCCTCGTCCAGGAGGGACTGCTGGTCAGCGAGCCGCACCGCGGGCTCTTCGTGATCACCCTGGACGAGGGCGACGTCGAGGACGTCTACCTCACCCGGCTGGCGATCGAGCGGGCCGCCTGCCAGCTGATCATGCAGCGGAACCGGGGCGAGGCGGTCGCCCGGCTCACCGAGGCGCTCGAGGCGCTGATCGAGGCGGCGCGCGAGCGCGACCGGGTCAAGATGAGCGACGCCGACCAGGCGTTCCACGAGGTGCTGGTCAGCTCGTCCGGCAGCCCGCGGCTGGAGCGGATGGCGCACACGCTGCTGGTCGAGACGCGGATGTGCCTGAACGCGCTGCAGGACACCTATCCCGAGCCGTCGGAGCTGGTCGAGGAGCACCGCCGGCTGGTGGACGCGATCGGCGACGGCGAGGAGGAGCGGCTGCTGCAGCTGATCGAGGAGCACATGACCGACTCGATCCGGCGGCTGCGCACGTCGTAGGAGGACCGCGCAGGAGGACCGCGCAGGGGGTCCCCTGGACATCCGGTCCAGGGCGACCTAGCGTGCAGATTGTCGACAATCTACCGGAGGACGCGATGGCTCAGCTCTCACCCCTGCTCAAGCAGGCCACCCCCGTCCTGGCCGAACGCGGCGAGGGCGTGTACCTGTACGACGCCGACGGCCGCCGCCACCTGGACTTCACCGCGGGCATCGGCGTCACCAACACCGGGCACTGCCATCCGCGCGTCGTCGAGGCGGCGCGCGAGCAGGTCGGCACGCTGATCCACGGCCAGTACACGACGGTGATGCACCGGCCGCTGCTGCGCCTGGTCGAGGCGCTCGGCGACGTCCTGCCGGACGGCCTGGACTCGCTGTTCTTCCTCAACAGCGGCAGCGAGGCCGTCGAGGCGTCCATCCGGCTCGCCCGGCACGCCACCGGGCGGCAGAACATCGTCGTCTTCCACGGCTCGTTCCACGGCCGGACGATGGGCGCCGCCGCGCTCACCACCGCGGGCACCAAGTTCCGCGCGGGCATCGGCCCGCTGATGCCGGGCGTCGCCGTCACGCCGTTCCCGCAGGCCTACCGGTACGGGTGGGACGAGGACGAGGCGACCCGGTTCGCGCTGCGGGAGCTGGACTACGCGCTCGCCACGTCCAGCCCGGCGTCCGACACCGCCGCGTTCGTCGTCGAGCCGGTGCTCGGCGAGGGCGGCTACATCCCGGCGCCGCCCGCCTTCCTGGAGGGGCTGCGCGAGCGCGCCGACCGGCACGGGATCCTGCTCGTCGTCGACGAGGTGCAGACCGGGTACGGCCGGACGGGCAGGTTCTGGGGCCACCAGCACTCGGCGATCATGCCGGACGTGCTGATCACCGCGAAGGGCCTGGCCAGCGGGTTCCCACTGTCGGCGATCGCGGCGCCGGCGGCGCTGATGGAGAAGGCGTGGCCGGGGTCGCAGGGCGGCACCTACGGCGGCAACGCCGTCGCGTGCGCCGCCGCGCTCGCCACCCTGGAGGTCATCCGGGACGAGAACCTGGTGGAGAACGCGGCGGTGCTCGGCGCCCGGCTAAACGAGGGCCTGCGCAAGGTCGCGGCCGACCATCCGGAGATCGGCGACGTGCGCGGGCTCGGGCTGATGCAGGCCTGTGAGTTCAGCACGCCGGACGGCGAGCCCGACACGGCCGCCGCCCAGCGCGCCCACCGCGCCGCCGCCGAGCAGGGACTGCTGCTGCTCACCTGCGGCGCGTTCGGCAACGTCGTGCGGATGATCCCGCCGCTGGTGGTGGACGCGTCGCAGATCGACGACGCCCTCGCGCTGTGGTCGGCGGCCGTCGCCGGCGCGGCCGGCTAGGGCGGGTCCTTGGGGCCGGCCTTGCGGTAGACGACCGCGAGGACGGCGACCAGCACGATCAGCGCGGCCAGCACGATCGCGCCCTTGAGCAGCCGGTCGAGCAGCAGCTCGGTGAGCACGTCCGCGTCACCGCTCGCGACGATCATGGGTCCCCTCCGTCCGGCGGGCCTCGGTGCGGTCCAGGTAGTGCAGGGCGCCGCGGACGGCGAGCCGGCCGAGCCCGGCCCGGCCGCCGCTCCGCGCCGCGCCCGGCCGCGGATACCGCCCGGCGGCGGGGCGGGCGGCATCGGCGCGGCTGGCGTCGGGGCGGGCGGCGTCGGGGCGGGCGGCGTCGGGGCGGGCGGCCCAGGCGCGGACGGCGGGCTCGACCAGCCGCCGGGCCCGCCCGAGCCCGCCGCGCCGCTTCAGCACGATCGCCGCGGTGAACCCGGCGATGATCAGCAGCGTGATCAGCCCGACGATGATCGCGAACCGGATCAGCAGGATGTCCATCACCTCTCGCACGTCCCTCTCCCTCCGTCGTTTTTAGCTTGGTCGTGCTAAATCCACCGTAGCACGGACGTGCTATAAAAGGGGGATGCCCAAGATCGTCGACCCCGAGGCGCGCCGCCGCGAGGTGGCCGAGGCCGTCTTCCGCGTCGCCCGCCGGGACGGCCTGGAGCAGGCGTCGCTGCGCAACGTGGCCGCCGAGGCGGGCCTCGCCATCGGGTCCGTCCGGCACTACTTCGGCGGCCAGGCCGACATCATGATCTTCGCGATGCGGTACTTCGCCGAGCGGGCCGGCGAGCGGCTGCGGCTGCGCGCGGGCCGGCTCGCCGTCCCCGACCCGGCGGCGCCGCCCGCCGAGCACGCCGCCGCCTTGGAGGCGCTGTTCGCCGAGCTGCTCCCCCTCGACGCCGAGCGGCGCGAGGAGGCCGAGGTGTGGCTGGCGTTCGTCGTCGGCGCCCGCACCCGGCCCGAGCTGCGGCCGCTCGCCGCGGAGATGCACGGCGACCTGCGCTCGATCGCGCTGCGCGTGCTGCGGGCGGCCGGCCGGACCGGCGTCCTGCGGCCGGGCCTCGACCTGGAGGCCGAGGCCGCGCGGGTCCACGCGCTCGTGGACGGGCTCACCCTGCACGCCGTCCTGCAGCCGGAGAGCTCCGGCCCGGAGGAGATACGGGCGGTGCTGCGCCGGCACGTGGCCGAGCTCACCACCGTCCCCGCCACCGGCGGCTGCTAGATTCCGAACCTCGTTCTAATCACGAGGAGGCGCGTTGAACCCCTGGCAGACCCCCGAGCGCGCGACGCTGCGCGAACTCGTCCGCGACTTCACCGCGCGGGAGATCGTCCCGTCGCTGCCGGAGTGGGAGGACGCCGGGGAGCTCCCCCGGTCGCTGCACCGCCGCGCCGCCGAGGCGGGCATCCTCGGCGCCGGGTTCCCGGAGGAGGCCGGCGGCTCGGGCGGCGAGCTGTTCGACGCGCTGATCGTCGCCGAGGAGATCATTCAGGCGGGCGGGTCCGGCGGCGTCGTCGCGTCGCTGTTCACCCACGGGATCGCGCTCCCCCACCTCATCGCGTCCGGCGACAAGGAGCTGATCGACCGGTTCGCGCGGCCCGTGCTGGCCGGCGAGAAGATCGGCGCGCTCGGCGTCACCGAGCCCGGCACCGGGTCGGACGTGGCCGGCATCCGCACCACCGCGGTCCGCGACGGCGACTCCTACGTCGTCAACGGCGCCAAGATGTTCATCACCTCCGGCGTGCGCGCCGACTTCGTCACCACCGCCGTCCGCACCGGCGAACCCGGCTTCGGCGGCATCTCGCTGATCGTCGTCGAGAAGGGGACGCCCGGCTTCACCGTCTCCAAGGCGCTGCGCAAGATGGGCTGGCAGTGCTCCGACACCGCCGAGCTCGCCTTCACCGACGTCCGGGTGCCCGCCGCGAACCTGATCGGCGCGGAGAACAGCGGGTTCCTGCAGATCGTGCAGAACTTCGTCACCGAGCGGCTGTCGCTGGCCGTCCAGGCGTACGCGACCGCGCAGCGCTGCCTCGACCTCACGCTGAGCTGGATCCGGGACCGCGAGACGTTCGGCCGGCCGCTGTCGTCGCGCCAGCTCGTCCGGCACAAGGTCGCCGAGATGGCGCGGCAGGTGGACGTGGCGCGCGCCTACACCCGCTCGGTCGCCGAACGGCACGCCGCCGGCGAGGACGTCCTCACCGAGACCGCGTACGCGAAGAACACCGCCGTCTACGCCTGCGAGCACGTCGTCCACGAGGCAGTGCAACTGCACGGCGGGATGGGGTACATGCGGGAATCGGAGGTCGAGCGCCATTACCGCGACGCCCGCCTCCTCGGCATCGGCGGCGGCACCAACGAGATCATGAACGAGATCGTCGCCAAACGGCTCGGGCTCTAGCGCGGAACGGCGCCCGGCGGTGAAAGGGGGAACCGCCGGGCGCCGCATTTCCGGGAACGCCCTGTTTTCGAGAACGCCGGTTTTCCGGGATCGTCAGCCGAGCGGGTTGCCGCAGTCGATGGGCCAGTACGGGCCCCAGATGTCGAGCGAGTTCTCCACGAACTTGATCATGACGGGGTCGAACGCGATGCCGACGTGCGCGTTGGTGTCGTTCGCGCACTTGTCCTGCAGCAGGACGTTCTGCGCGTTGGAGCCGTTCAGGAACTCCGAGGTGTACGGCGTGACGACCTCGTCGTACTTGGTCGACAGCACGATGTACTGCACGCCGGGCACCGTGTCGCCGCCCGCGTTGAGGTTCTTCAGGAAGTCGGAGTCGGTGATCTGCTCGCCGGCCGCGGGCGCGGCCTTCACCACGGCCTGCGTGATGCCGAGCAGGCTGCCGAGCGCCACGAGCCCGTCCAGGTTCGTCCCGTGGTTGGACGGCACGATGCCGATCAGCTTGTTGACCTTCGACGCGCCGCCGAGGAACTTCAGGTAGTAGCGGGGCATCATCCCGCCCTGGGAGTGGCCGACCATGTCGACCTTCGAGGCGCCGGTCGCGGCCAGCACCTTGTCGACGAACGCCGACAGCTGGCCCGCGGACGCGGCGATCTCGCCGGTGCCCTGGATGGGGGCGTCCTGCGCGCCGCCGTAGTTGAGCGCGTAGACGCAGTATCCGGCCTTCTTCAGCGCGGGCGAGAGCTTCTGCCAGTTGAACGCCATGTTCTCGAAAGTGCCGTGCACCAGCACCACCGGGCGGGGGTGCAGGAACGACGGTTTGCAGTTCCAGTCGTTGGCGCCGTCCGGGCTCGTCTCCGCGTGGGCCGCGGGCGCGGCCACGGCGGACAGCCCGATCGCGGTGGGGATCGCCGCGGCGATGACGGCCCAGGACTTGAGTCGCCTGAAACGCATGTTCATCTCCCTGGAAACGGGCACGCCGAAGAGGGGCCGGAACCCGGGGAGCGGGAATGCGGGTTCCGGCCGCGCATCGTCGTGAGGTCGGGGGTGGGTGCGGCCGCGTTGATCAGCTGAGGTGCTGACAAGGTACGGCCGCGTTTCCGCGCGGTCTTGTAGCAGGACTCGCCACTTGGCCCGGAGGAATTGTCAGGCGGCTCACAAGCGGGCCCGCCCGCACGCCCTCCGACCTGCGGCCCGGCGCCTTTCCGCGGTGCGCCGCCTTTCCACGGTGCCCCGGCTCTCTACGGTGCCCCGGCTTCTTACGGTGCCCCGGCTTCCGACGGTGCGCCGCCCTTCTACGGTGCCCCGGCTTCCTACGGTGCGCCGGCGAGCCCGTCGACCAGCGCGCGCAGGCCGTCGAGGTAGGTGTCCTGCGCGGTCAGCGCCGTCCAGCGGTCCGCGACCTCCGCGAGGCGGGGCAGCTCGGCGGGGTCGATGTCGGCGAACACCCGCTCGCGGTAGGTCGGCCGCTCGTCGCCGGCCCGGCGCCGTGCCGCCGCGGCGCGCACGATGATCTCCCCGGCGGTGTAGTACCAGATCGCCCGGTACGCGTGGACGGCCCGCTCGGGGCTCAGCCCGCACTCCTCCAGGCCGTCCAGGATCTGCTCGACGAACCACAGCGCCGACCGTCCGAGCAGGTCGTCGGCGGTGAGCACCTCAGCGATCCACGGGCAGGCGGCGAGCGTCTCGCGGATCGCCGCCGCCGTCACCACGATCCGCTCGCGGGGGTCGGCGGGCAGCTCGGGCGCGCGCGCCATCCGCGCGGCGTAGTCGTCGAGCAGCAGGACGAGCAGCTGCTCCTTGTCGCGGACGTGGTGGTACAGCGCCATCGGCGTGCTGCCGATCTCCTTGGCCAGCCGCCGCATCGTCAGCCGGTCCACGCCCTCGGCGTCCACGATCCGGCGCGCGGTCTCGACGATCTCGGCGCGGGAGATCCGGGGCGGCCTGCCCCGCTGGGCGGACGGTTGCGGCATGCCCCCATCATCGCGGACTCGACAGCCGGGCCCGCCGCCGGTTACTTTCTATACATGTACAAAAAAGAACGGGCCCGCCCCTGGGCGGTGCTGGCGGCGGCCTGCGTCGCCCAGTTCGTCTTCGCGCTCGACATGGCGGTGATGAACGTCGCGCTCCCGGCGATCAGGACCGCCCTCGGCTTCGCACCGGTCGGCCTGTCCTGGGTCGTCCACGTCTACGCGCTCGCCTTCGGCGGGTTCCTGCTGCTCGGCGGCCGGGCCTGCGACCTGTACGGGCGGCGCCGGATGTTCGTCCTCGGCCTGGCCGTGTTCGGGCTGTGCTCGCTCGCCGGCGGGCTCGCCCAAGCGCCGTGGCAGCTCGTCGCGGCGCGCGCCGGCCAGGGCCTCGGCGCCGCCGCCGCGGCACCGGCCTCGCTGGCCCTGCTGACCACCACGTTCACCGAGGGCCGGGCACGGGTGCGCGCGCTCGGCGTCTGGAGCGCGATGAACGCGGCGGGCGGCGCCCTCGGCGTCCTCGCGGGCGGCGTGCTCACCGAGTACGCGGGCTGGCGCTGGGTGATGCTGGTCAACCTGCCGTTCGTCGCGCTCACCCTCGCGCTCGTCCCGGCGGGCGTGGCCGCCCACGCGCGCACGGGCCCGCGCGAGCGGCTGGACGTCCCCGGCGCGGTCCTGGCGACTGCCGGCTTCGGGCTGCTCGTCTTCGGCGTCGTGCGCACCGACGCCATCGGCTGGACGGCCCCGGCGACCCTCGCCTGCCTCGCCGCCGCGGCCGTGCTCCTCGCGGCCTTCGTCGCCGTCGAGACCCGGGTGCGGGCGCCGCTCGTCCGGCTCGGCCTGCTGCGCGGACGGTGGGTGGCGGGCGCCAACCTGATCGTCTTCCTCGCGGCGGCGGGCCAGTTCGCCGCGTTCTACTTCGTCTCCCTCTACATGCAGCAGGTGCTGCACATGGGCGCCGCCGAGACCGGCCTGGCCTTCCTGCCCTTCTCGGCGGGCGTCGTCCTCGGCACGCTGCTCGCCACCCGGGTCGCCGGGAACCGCTCGCCCCGCGCGGCGCTGGTCCCGGGCAGCCTGCTCGCCGCCGCGGGCCTGGCCTGGTTCACCCGGATCAGCCCGGACGGCGGCTTCCTCACCGACGTGCTCGGCCCGTCGGTCGTCGGCAGCATCGGCATCGGGCTCGTGCTCGCCCCGGTCGCCGCCGCCGCGACCACCGGCGTCGCGGCGCGGGAGGCCGGGATGGCCTCGGGGCTGCTCAACAGCTCCCGCCAGCTCGGCGGCTGCGTCGGCCTCGCCGCGCTCGCCACGGTCGCCGCCCACCGCACCGGCGACGCGGCCTCCCCGTCCGCCCTGAACGGCGGTTACGCGCTGAGCCTCACCGTCTCCGCGGCCCTGTTCGTCCTGGCCGCGCTCGTGGCGCTGGCCCTCCCGCGCCGGGCGAAGGCCGCGCCCGTACCGTCCGCCGCTCCGGCGGAGAACCGACTGGAAGGAACACCGTCATGACCCAGCCGATCGACATGTTCGCCCTCGCGCTCAACTTCTACCCCGACGGCGCGGTGAACGGTGCCGAGCGCCGCATGACCACCGACGACGGCGGCTGGCAGGTGGCGGCGTTCCACGTCGAGACCGACGCGGACGTGCACGCCGACCACTGGGAGGTGCATCCGGCGGCCGAGGAGGCGGTCTGCTGCCTGGCCGGCGGCGGGGTCCGCATGTACTTCCGCCCCGAGGAGCCCGGCGGCGAGGAGGAGATGGTCCGGCTCAAGGCGGGCCACGCGGTGATCGTCCCCCGGGGCCGCTGGCACCGCCTCGAACTGGACGGCCCGAGCGACGTCATGTCCATCACCCTGCGGCGGGGCTCCCGGCAGGAACGGCGCTGACGGCGCCGCGAAAGGTGCCCGGCCCGGGCACCTTTCGCGGGTGTCAGGCCTGGGCGACCGCGCCGTCGGCGAGGAGGGCGTCGACGTCGTCGAAGCCCAGGTCCTCCAGGATGGCGCGGGTCTGGCCACCGGGCAGGACGGGCAGCCCGTCGGTGTCGGTGGCGGTCCGGGAGAAGCGCGGCGCCGGGGCGGGCTGGCGGTGGCCGGCGCGCTCGGGGAACACGTCGCGGGCGGTGTTGAAGGGGTGCTCCATGGCCTCCTTCATCGACAGGACGGGCGCCACGCACGCGTCGCTCGGCACGAAGACCTCGGTCCACTCGTCGCGGGTCTTCGCCTTGAAGGCGGTGGCGAACCGCTCGCGCATCTCCGGCCAGCGGGCGCGGTCGTACTGCTCGGGCAGGCCGTCGGTGTCGACGCCGAGGCGGCGGACGAACTCGGCGTAGAACTGGGGCTCGATCGCGCCGACCGCCATGTGCTTGCCGTCGGCGGTCTCGTACACGTCGTACCAGGGGGCGCCGGTGTCGAGCATGTTGACGCCGCGCTGGTCCTGCCAGATGCCGCCGGCGAGGAAGCCGTGGATGAAGGTGGACAGATGCGCGGCGCCGTCCACGATGGCGGTGTCGACGACCTGGCCCTGCCCGCTGGTCTTCGCCTCCAGCAGGGCGGACAGGACGCCGACGACGAGGTACATGCTGCCGCCGGCGAAGTCGCCGAGCAGGTTCAGCGGGACCTGCGGCGGGCCGCCCGCGCGGCCGATCGCGTGCAGCGCGCCGGTGATGGCGATGTAGCCGATGTCGTGGCCGGCGGTCTGGGAGAGGGGGCCCTCCTGGCCCCAGCCGGTCATCCGGCCGTAGACGAGGCGCGGGTTGCGGGCGAGGCAGTCGTCGGGGCCGAGGCCGAGGCGCTCGGTGACGCCGGGCCGGAAGCCCTCGAGCAGGACGTCCGACCGCTCCACGAGCCGGAGCACGACCTCCTTGCCCTTCTCGCTCTTGAGGTCGATCGCGATCGAGCGCTTGCCGCGGTTGCTGAAGTCGGTGCCGCCGGTGGCGGCGCCCTGCACGGCGGACGCGCGGTCGACCCGGATGACGTCGGCGCCGAGATCGGCGAGCAGCATCGCGGCGAACGGCCCCGGCCCGATCCCGGCCAGCTCGATCACGCGCACTCCGGAGAGCGGCCCCTTGCCCATCTGCAGCCCCTTTCGGTCCCACCTGTCTCCGCCGGGAGCCGGCCCCGGGGCGGTCTCCCCGCGGGCGACGCTGAATCCCGTTCGGTAACCCTAGTGTGCCCGATCGCGGTAAGTGGGTTCTGACCGGCCCCGTTCAGCGGGACGCGGCGGTGACGGCGACGGGGACGTTCGGGCGCCGCTCCGGCCGGGCGACGAGCAGCCGGTGCTCGGTCGTGGCCGGCCCGAGCGGCCCTCGCGCCCGCGGGACGAGCCCGGACGCGGCGGCGGCGAGGTAGTACCAGCCGCCCGACGGCGCCTGCCACCAGGTGCCCGACACCGGGCGGCGGCCGTCGCAGGCGCCGGTGTCGCGGGGCCGGCCGGCGGGCCGGTCGGCGACGAGCGTGGACGTGCCGGCCTGGCCGCCGTCGGCGTAGGTCGTCCGGGTGCAGAACCAGCCGGCGGGCGCGCCGCCGTGCGGGAGCGTCCCGGACCAGAACTCCCAGGCCATGGCGCCGGCGACGGGGCGCGCCCGGGGCGGTTCGAGGCAGCCGAGGCGGTTCCAGGTCCGCACCGCGCCGGGGCCGAGGCGGGCGGGCGGGTCGGGGCGCGCGGCGGGCTCGTAGGCGGGCGAGTGGTAGGTGAGGACGGCGGCGCGCGGCCCGCCGAGGTAGCCGAGCGTGCGGTCGCCGAGGTGGAAGAGCGGGCCGCGGCCGCAGGGGGTGCGGGCGGGCGGGGGCGCGACGACGCCGTCGCGCGCGGGGAGCGCGGCGCCCGCGAGGGTGCGGGGCGCCGGGTCCCAGGGGGCGAGGAGGTAGCGTCCGCCGCCGAGGGCGATCGGGGCGGACGGGTCGGTGCCGATGGCGACGACGTCCAGGCCGGGCGGGGCGAACCGGGCGAGGCGGTCGCCGCGCCGCATCAGCGCGACCGGCGCGCCGCCGGCGTGTCCCGCGTAGAGGAGCTGCGCGGTGCCGCCGCCGGGTCCGCGGCCGCCTCCGGCGGCGGCCCACGCGGCGGCGGCGCGGTCGAGGAACGCGCGGTCGCCGGTGAGGTCGCCGCGCGCGGGCCAGGCGTCCAGGGTGCGGGCGCCGCGGGTCCAGGCGGCCGGCGGGGCCGCGGCGAGCCGCAGCGTCCGGGCGCCGGTGCGGACGGCGGCGGGTTCGGCCCCGGTGTGGATCAGCACGCCGACCAGCGCCGTGGTGAGGGCGGCGGCGGTCACCAGCGGCAGCACCGAGCGGGTCCGGACGGGCCGCAGGTGCGCCGGGTCGAAGCGCTCGGCGCGGCGCGGGACGGGGATCGAGACCGCGCACGCGGCGTCGATGACGGGCCACGGGTCGCGCACCCGCAGCTCGCGGAGCTGGTCGCGGACGGCGTACTTCGGCAGGCCCTCGATGCGCAGCAGCACGTAGGCGACGCGGACGTACGGGTCGAGCTCGGCGAGCGCGGCGGTCAGCGCCGGGTCGGGCAGCCGCGCGGGGAGCGCGCGCAGCCAGGGGCCGAGGCCGATCTGCAGGCGGCGGGACGGGTGCAGCGCGCGGCGCAGCACGCGGGTGCGGCGGCGGGCGAGGCCCGGGGCGGTGCGGTCGCGGGGACCGCGGGCGGTGGCGTCCACGATCCGGCGGGCGATCGCCAGCCGGTAGACGCGTTTCCCGCGGCCCGGCAGAACGAAATACGCCATTCGGACGAGATTTCCATAATGCGATTTCGTGGGCGGCGATTCCTGCGCCGGCTGCGCGATGACGTCCTCCGTCACGGCGGGCCCCTCCCCCTTCCGTTCCCTGGCACGGCGTTCCTCGCACCGCGGAGACCGAGGTTATGCGGCACCGGCGCGCGGTGGAGCGGAATTGGGGCAACGATGAGCAAGGCCAAAAGAAATGTCATCCTATTTCCGTACGGAGAGGGCGCGGCGGCCGCCCGCGCGGAGCCGCCGGACCGAGACCGCCTACGCCCGATTCGTCCCCGTACTACGCTGTTGACCTCCGGGGACCTCCCCGGCCGCCGCTCGCGCCCCCGCCGCGATGGTGCCCACCACCGGACGAGACGGAGAAGGACCCCCCGCCCATGACCGAGGACGTCCCGGGCTACCGGGTGCTGGAGCAGGTCGGCGAGGGCGGCTTCAGCGTGGTGTACCGCGCGCACCAGGAGCGGCTGGACCGGATGGTCGCGCTGAAGGTGCTGTCGATCAGCTCGGTCGACGACGCGGCGATGCGCCGCTTCCAGCGCGAATGCAAGATCACCGGACGGCTGTCGGGGCATCCGAACATCGTGACGGTGCTGGACACCGGGACGGCCCGGTCCGGCCGCCCCTACATCGCGATGGAGTACTTCGAGCACGGCGCGCTCACCGACCGGCTCGCCCGGGAGGGGCCGCTGCCGGTCGCCGAGACGCTGCGCATCGGGGTGAAGATGGCGGGCGCGCTCGCCGCCACGCACGAGACCGACGTGCTGCACCGCGACGTCAAGCCGCAGAACGTGCTGGTCTCCCGGTACGGGGAGCCGGCGCTGGCCGACTTCGGCATCGCCCGGCTGGTCGACTCGTTCGACGCCACGCACACGCAGGCGTTCACCCCGCACCACGCCGCGCCGGAGGTGCTGGAGGGCAGGCCGCCGGGCGTCGGCGCGGACATCTACTCGCTCGGCTCCACGCTGTACCAGCTGCTGGCCGGCCGCCCGGCGTTCAAGGGGCCGCCGGGCGAGGGCATCGCGCTGCTGATGCTGCGGATCCTGAACGACCCGCCGCCCCCGATCCCGCGCCCGGACGTGCCCGCGTCCGTCGCCGACGTCATCGGGCGCGCGATGGCGAAGGCGCCCGAGCACCGCTACGGCTCGGCGGTGGAGTTCGCGCAGGCGCTGCAGCAGGTGCAGGCCGACCTGGGGCTGCCGGTGACGGACGTGGCGGCGAGCGGGGTGTCGGTCCTTCCGCATCCGACCGGGTCGCAGTCCGCGCTGCCGCTGCAGGATCCGCCGTCCGGGCCGCCGCCCGCGCCGCGCCTGTCGTTCCCCGAGCATCCGGGGCCTCCCCCGGTGCCGGACTGGGCGCCGACCACCCCGTCGCCGTCCGCGAAGAACGCCCAGGCCGCCGCCCCCGCACCACCGTCGCCCTGGCATCCGGACGCCGCGCCGCAGCAGACCGCGGAGACCGCGCAGCAGGCGCAGGACCGTCCGGCGCTCCAGGCCGCCGCCTGGCCGCTCGGCGCGCCGCAGGAGACGACCGATCCGCGGCGGAACGGCTCGTCGACCACCCCGCACACCGCGCCGGCGCCGCCGCCGGGGCCGCAGGACGTGCCGTCGGGCCCGCCGCAGGACGGGCCGCGCCGCGGGCTCGTCATCGCGGCGGCGGTCGCGCTCGCGGGCGGGGCGGTGCTCGGCGTCGGCGCGCTGGCCCTGACCGGTGGCGGCGGCCACGACGACCCGCCCAGCCCGAACGGGACGGCGAGCACCCCGCCCGCCGTGTCGCAGTCGCGGCCCGGCGGCGGCGCGGAGCAGCCGCCCGACCCGGCGCAGCTGGCGGCCGCCCGGCCGCGCCACCTGACCGCCCGCGCGGTCGGCCGGACGGCGGTCCTCGCCTGGACGCTGCCGGAGGCGGCGCGCGACCTGCCGCTGCTCGTCCGGCAGCAGCCGGCCGGGACGGCCGCGGTCCAGTCGGCCACGGCGAACTCGCGGTCGTTCACCGTCCCCGGCCTGAAGCCGAAGGTGCGTTACTGCTTCAAGGTCGGCGCGGTGGTGCGGCTGCGGCAGGGCAAGGCGCCGGACGTGGCGTGGTCGCCGGCCGTCTGCGTCCACAAGCCGCGTACCGCGCCCTAGCCGGGCCGCCCGGCTACGGGTTCCGCAGTGCGTCGGTGTACGTCGGGACGGTGATGTTGCGGCCGGACACGACCACGACAGGCCGTCCGACGATCTCGGCCTTGCCGGCGAGCACCGCCGCGACGCCCGCCGCGCCCGCGCCCTCGGCGACCAGGCCGTGCTCGGCGAACAGCCAGCGCAGCGCGGTGCGGATCTCCGCGTCGGTGACGGCGGTCAGCGCCGCGTCCGGACCGATCACCTCCGGCGTCACGCAGCCGGCCTCCAGGTTGCCGGGCAGCCCGTCGGCGAACGTGTCGCCGACCTCCACCTCGACGACCCGCCCGGCCGCGACCGACGCCGACACGCCGCGCGACACCGCCGACTCCACGCCGACGATCCGCACGTCGCCGCGCTCGCGCGCCCACAGGCTGAGCCCGGCGAGCAGCCCGCCGCCGCCGACCGGCGCGATCACCGTGAGCGGGCCGTCCGCCTGCGCGTCCAGCTCCCGGCCGATGGTGCCCTGCCCGGCGATGACCGCCGGGTCGTTGTAGGGCGAGACGTAGTGGCCGGGCAGCGTCATCGCGTGCGCCTCGGCCTCGTCGTAGGTGTCGCCGTGCTGGACGAGCCGGACCGGGAACGCGCCGATCCGGTCCACCTTCACCTGGGACGCCCGCGTCGAGACGACCACCGTCACGTCCGCGCCGGACCGCGCCGCCGCGTATCCCATGCCGAGGCCGTGGTTGCCGGCGCTCGCGGTGACGGCCGGCGTCCCGCCCGGCAGCGCCGCCACGGCGGCGAGCGCGCCGCGCACCTTGAACGAGCCGGTCGGCTGGAACGTCTCCAGCTTCAGCAGCGCGTCCGGTGCGAGGCCGGACGGGACGGCGGGCGTCGGCGCGAGCACCCCGGACACCGCCTCCCAGGCCAGCTCCAGGTCCAGCGAGGCCGGCACGCGGACGGCGCGGGCCGTCACGACCCGCCCCCCGGCGTGCCGTCCCCCGGCGTGCCGTGCCCCGGCGTCTCGTCCAGCCGCTCGTGCAGCCGGCTCCGGATCTCCTCCGGCGTGTAGGCGCGGCGCCGCCGCTCCGAGCGCACGATCACCGCGCCGGTCGCCGCCACGCCGAGGAACCCCGCGATGCCCAGCGCCTTCCACAGGCCGGCCCTTCTCCACCACCGCATGCGGCTACGGTATCGATCATGCCGGGTACGAGCATCTCCCTCGACGAGGCCGCCGACCTGACCCGCACCGGCGACGTGTGGCTGTTCCGCGGCCGGACCGTCGCCGACCGCGCCATCCAGATGACGACGAACAGCCCGGTGAACCACGTCGGCATGTCGCTGGTCATCGACGACCTGCCGCCGCTGATGTGGCACGCCGAGCTCGGCCGGTCGCTGCCGGACCTGTGGGCGGGCGGCCACCAGCGCGGCGCGCAGCTGCACGACCTGCGCGACGCGGTGCTGACGTGGGGCACCCGCTACGGGCAGCGGGCCTGGCTGCGGCAGCTCGACCCGCCGGCGTCGCGGGCGATGGAGGACGCGGCGCTGCGCGCGGTGGCCCGGCTGGACGGCACGCCGTTCCCGTCGACGTCGCGGCTGGCGTCGCGGTGGCTGCGCGGCCGGGTACCGATCCGCCGCCCGGCCGACCGCGACCCGAACCTGGAGACGGCGTTCTGCGCGGAGATCGTCGCGGTGACGTACCAGGCGATGGGGCTGCTGCCGAAGGGCCGCCGCCCGAACTGGTTCGACCCGGGCCGCTTCTGGAGCGGCGACGACCTGGACCTGGAGTCGGGCGCGGTGCTCGGCGGCGAGATCGCCGTCAGCCTGCCCGCCGCCCGCTAGCGCGGGGGTCGCGGAGCGAGCGCGGGTGCAGCCGGCGGCGGAGCCGGCGCAGCCGCCCGGCCCTCGCGGTGACGAGGCGTCCGAGCTGGTCGGTGTGGTGCCACGCGCGGTCGGCGGCGCGCGGGTCGGGGCCGGACGCGGCGAAGCGGCTGCGGTTGACGAGGTCGGCGAGCGGGCCGAGGTGGCCGCGGGCGTCCTCGCCGACCTCCGCCGCGCCGAACCCGGCGACCTCGTGCGCGGTGAGCGTCCGGGCGGTGGACAGGCCGACGTCCGCGAGGTGGTCGAGCGCCTGGTGCCAGGCACCGGTGATGCGGTCGCCGGGCGGGCCGGTCCGGCGGCGCCTGCGGCGCAGCGCGGGCGCGAGCAGGACGGCCATCAGGTAGGCGACGACCAGCGCCGCGGCGGCGATCGACGCGTACACCCACCAGGGCGTGGGCGCGTCATGGGCGGCGGCGGGCTTCGGCGGCGTCTTCTGCGGCGTCTTGCCCGGCCCGGATCCGCGCGTCTGCGACGCGGCGTTCTTCTGCGCCTGCTCGAGCTTCTTCTCCGTCTCGCCCGCCGCGACCGAGTCGTTGCTCTTCGAGCGGCGCGCGCTGTCGGGCAGCGGGTTGAACCGGATCCAGCCGAGCCCGGCGAACTTGATCTCCGGCCACACCATCACGTCGCCGGACCGGTACTGCACGGTCTCGCCGGCGCGGTTCCCGCCGTCGAATCCGACGACGACGCGGGACGGCAGCCCGAGCGTCCGGGCGAGCAGCGCGTACGCGGTGGCGAAGTGCTCGGGCGTGCCGCGCCGGCCCTCGCCGAGGAAGTAGTCGAGCTGCCGGTAGCTGTGCCCGGGCGGCGCCGTCACGTCGTACTTGGCGTACCGCTTCAGATACTCGGCGAGCATCGCGGCCTTCTGGATCGGCGACACCGCGCCCTGCGTCGCCGCCTCCGCGAATTTCCGGAACTCGGCGAGCTGGACGGGCGGCCTCGTCGCACCCGGTCCCCACGGCAGCCGCCGGTCGGCCCGGGCCTCGGCGTCGTCGGCGACGCCCGCGCCCGCCAGGTCGTCCGCCGACCACTCCGGCACCTCCGACTCGACCGTGTACGTCTGGCCGGAGGCCGGCGGTTTCGCGGCGGCGAGCGCGCCGCTGGCCGGGTCGACGACGACGCCGAGGCCGTCGACCTGGCGCGGGCGGTCCGGCGCGGGCACGTACACGCCCGGCAGCGCGCCGAGGGTGACGCGCTGCACGACCTCGTGCTCCTTGCGCGGCTTCGGCCCCTCCGGCACGCGGCTCCCGGTCGGGACGAACCGGGCGGCGGACGTCCACGTCACGCCGTCGAAGGTGTCGAGGACGGCGAGCCGCTCGATCTCGTCGCGCTTCGACGTCACGGTGAACATCACCTGGTCGGGGCTCAGCAGCCAGCCGCCGACGCGGTCGAGCGGGCTGACGCTGTCGCGCTGCTGCGGCGGCGGGGCCTGCACCTGCTCGCGCGGGTCGTAGGGGTCGGCGCTCACCGGCACGACCGGGCCCGCCACCAGCGCCAGCGCGCCGAGCACCGCCGCGACGGGCAGCCCGGACAGCAGCGGCCGCCACGCCGGGCCGGCGCCGGGCCCGTCCGCGCGGACGAGGACCATCACCGCGATCAGCACGACGGTCGCCGCGGCGAGCGGCAGGTTCGAGCCCGGCCCGTCCACGCCGAGCAGCAGCGCGACCGCCCACGCGCCGAGCGGCGGCACGGCCGGCAGCGCCCGCAGCCGCGTCCGCAGCGCGATCTCCGCCGACGCGAACGCCGCGAGCCACACCAGCACGTTCACCAGGACGAGGAACTCGGGCTTCGCCGGCGCGGGCAGCAGCGTCGTCAGGATCGACTTCCACGAACCGAGCACGCCCTCCCGCACCGCCTGCGGGAACGTGCCGTCGCCGAGCGCCGGACGCAGCACGGTCACGGCGACCGTGCCCGTCCACGCCGCCACCGTCAGCACCAGCGAGATCCACAGCGGCCACGGCCGTTTCTCCTTGCGCGGCCCCGACAGCAGCGCGCACAACACGGTCGGGACGGCCGCGGCGACCGCCGCGACCGGCGCCACCGGACCGAAGCCGAACACGCGCTGGAACGCCAGCCCCGCGACCGCGGACAGGCACGCCGTCACGACCAGCGAGACGTACCGGGTCACCGGACGCCCCCGAGCCGTCGCCACGCGTCCGCCAGCCCGTCCAGATCCGCCACGTCGATCAGGTGCACGCCGGGCGGCACCGGCGTCTCCCGCTCCGGCCGCACCCGCAGCACCACGACCCGGTCGAACCGGCTCCGCACCGACGCGATCCGCCCCAGCTCCGCACCGTCCCGCGTGATCACTACCAGCGATCCGCCCGCCGGGACGCGCCGCACCACGTCCGCCGCCGACCGCGGGCCCGGCTCCGGTGCGACGGCGGTCAGCCGGTCGAGCAGCACCTCCACGTCGCCCGGGCCGCCGCGGGTGTCCGCCACCGGCCCGGCACCGGTCAGCACCCGCACCGGGAAGCTCGCCGACGCCGCGCCCGCCGCCACCGACGCCGCCGCGTCCACCGCCAGCTCGAAGTCGTCCGGCTCCGGCCACGACTCCGGCCGCGCCTCCAGCACCACCGTCGTCGTCGGCAGGCTCGCGTCCACGAGCTGCCGCACCATCAGCGTCCCCGTCCGCGCCGACGACTTCCAGTGGACGTGCCGCAGCTCGTCCCCGATCACGTACTCGCGCAGCGCGTGGAACGTCGCCGTCCCCGCCGGGGACCGGTCGCTCGTCGGACCCTCCAGATGGTGCGCGCGGCCCGACGGCAGCAGCGCCAGCGGGACGGTGCGGGGCCGCACCAGCAGCGTCCGCGGCGTCCCGTACTCCCGCACCCGGCGCGCCAGCCGCAGCGGGTCCGCCCGGACGAGCCGCAGCGGCCCCACCGGGATCTCGCCGCGCCGCTCCGTCGGCAGCCGGTACGTCACGCTGCGGCTCCCGCCCGACCGCAGCCGCGGGACGTCCACCGCCACGTCCGTCGAGCCCGCCGCGTCCCGCGCGCTCAGCCCCCGGACGGTGCGGCCCTCGTTCGTCACGTGCAGCACGCCCACCGCCGGCTCGCCGCGCGCCACCCGCACCGGCGCGATGTCCCGCCGGACCGCCAGCTTCGGGCTCGGCAGCGTCCACAGCACCGCCGCCGCCACCGCCGCGAGCCCCGCGACCCCCAGCATCGCCGGCTCCGGATACCCGAGCCACCAGCCCGCCGCGAACAGCGCCGCCGACACGGCCGCCGTCCCCCACCCCAGCGGCGTCAGCACGTCAGACCCCTGCGGCCTGCGGCGTCGGCACGGAGGCCAGGACCTCCCCGACCACGTCCGCGCCGCCGCGCCCGCGCAGCTCCGCCTCCGGCGTCACGATCAGCCGGTGCGCGATCACCGGCACCGCCAGGGCCTTCACGTCCTCCGGGACGAGGTAGGACCGGCCGGCCGCCGCCGCCCGCACCCGCGCCGCCCGCAGCAGCGCCACGCTCGCCCGCGGGCTCGCACCGAGCCGCAGGTCAGGATGGTCGCGGGTCGCCGCGACCACCCGCACCACGTAGTCGTACAGCGGCGCCGCGACGTGCAGCCGCTGCGCGAAGTCGATCATCCGGGCGAGGTCCTCGCGGCCCATCACCGGCGGCAGCCGGTCCAGCAGCGCGCCCGTCGGCGCGCCCGCCAGCAGCGCCACCTCCGCCTGGTGGTCGGGGTACCCCATCGAGATCCGCATCAGGAAGCGGTCGAGCTGCGCCTCCGGCAGCGGGTACGTGCCGTCCATGTCGACCGGGTTCTGCGTCGCGATCACCATGAACGGGCGCGGCACCGGATGCGGCGTCCCGTCCACCGTCACCCGGCGCTCCTCCATGACCTCCAGCAGCGCCGACTGCGTCTTCGGCGACCCCCGGTTGATCTCGTCCGCGACCGCCAGGTTCGCGAAGATCGGCCCCGGATGGAACTCGAACGCGCTCGTCCCCTGGTTGAAGATCGACACGCCGGTGATGTCGCTCGGCAGCAGGTCCGGCGTGAACTGGATGCGCGCCCACTCCGCCTCCACCGACGCCGACATCGCCCGCGCGAGCGTCGTCTTCCCGACGCCCGGCACGTCCTCGACCAGGAGGTGCCCCTCCGACAGCAGGCAGACCAGCGCCAGCTCGACCTTCTCCCGCTTGCCGCGCACGATCCGCTCGACGTTCTGCGCCAGCGCACCGAACATCTGCGCGAACCGCCCCGCCAGCGCGTCCGCATCCACCCCGCCGCTCTCGGTCATCAACTGCACCCCCAGACGGTCGGCGAGGAGAAGGTCCCGGCACCGGAGTTCGGCGTGCTGACGTAGATGTCACTGACCCATCGGTCGCGACCCTGATAGTTGATCTTGTCCCAGATGCTGCTCTTGAGGCTGGCGTCGTTGTCGTCGGTGATCTGGTCGCTCTGGACCTGGCAGATCACGGTCACGGGCCCGACGAACCCTTGGGGGAACTGACCGTCGTGCGGCGCGTTCTTTCCTGCCGCCGTGTGCAGCCAGGTGTTGGTGCTCTGGTTGTGCTGACCGTTGTAGACGTGCGTGTGCTGGTTCGGGTCGAGGGTCACCGGGGTGCTCACCGGGGTCGAGTCGCCGGCGCCGTTGCGGGCGGACACGCTGATCGTGATCGGGGTCGTCCCGTTGGTGAGGCCGGTGATGGTCTTCGCGGTGCCGGTCGTGGTGACCGTGCCGGACGGGGAACTGATCACGTACGTCACGGCGTAGCCGGCGGACTTGCCCCAGGTGAGCTGGGCGCCGTGGTTGACGCCGGTGGCCCGGAGCGCGGTGGGCGGGCCGGGGGCCTGGCAGGCGGTGGCGCCGACCGGGCCGGACGGGCTGAGGGCCGTCTTCCCGTTCTTGCCCTTGTACTCGGCGGCCACCTTGTACTCGTAGGTCTTGGTGCTGCAGGCGAGGCCGCCGACGGTGAACGTCCCGCCAGGCGCGTTGCCGGCGAACTGGGCGGGCGTCGCGCCCTTGACGGGCTGGTCGTTGCCGTCGAGCAGGACGAACCGGCTCACCGGGTAGACGCCCTGCGGCTGCGGTGCGGGCGTGAACCGGATCTTGATGGAGCCGTTGTCGCCGGACGCGATGGGCGTCGGCGGGTCGGGCGCGGTCGGGTCCTGCTTCGCGGGCGGTTTCGCGGGCCGTCCGGGCGGCGGGACGGGGTCGCCGCCGCCGTTGCCGGGCCCGCCGGCGTTGCGGTTGCCGTTGCCGTTGCCCGGGGCGGCCTTGATGGGGATGGGGCGCCGGTTGCCGCCGGGCACGTGGTCGTCGTACTTCTTGATGCGCTTGACCGCGCCGCCGGGGTCGAGGGCGAGGGCGGTGGCGCCGTTCGGGTCGTTCACCCAGAGCATGTGGTCGCGGGTGATGACCTCGATCGTCCCGCCGGGCCGGGTGGCGGTGATCGGGGCCTCCCAGGCGCCCTTGTCGGTGTTGAAGACGAGCAGCCGACCGGACGTGCGGTCGGGCAGGTAGACGCGGGGGCCGAGGACGTTCGGCGCCTCGAACGCGTGGTGCGGCACGCGCAGCGCGACGGACTCGACGCGTCCGACGCCGGTGTCCAGCAGGTAGAGGGAGCCGCCGGCGCCGAGCATCGGGACCGTCTGGCCGTCGGCGACCGGCGGGACCCGCACGCCGTTCTCGGCCTCCGCGACCGGCGCGGGCAGCGTGACGCGCTGGGTGCCGTCGGGGTGGACGACGAGGGCGGTGGCGGAGGTGCTGTCGACGATGACGGGGGTTCCGGCGGCGATGGTGAGGGAGAGGCGGTCGCCGGCGCGCCCGGCGGTGACGGGCGTGCCCTGCCGTCCGTTCTGGAACGGGACGACCTGGCCGGCCTGCGGGACCGGCACCCACAGGTTCCCGCGGCCGTCGATGCCGGCCTGGCCGAGCGGGGCGGTGAGCGTCGCGGCCGGCCCGGCGGGCGCCAGGGTAAGCGGGTCGATCCGCTGGACGGTGCCCTTGACGGAGTCGATGGCGTAGGCGGCGCCGGAGCCGGCGAGGACCTGCAGCGCGGGGCCGCCCGCCGCCCGGCTCGTGGTGATCTTCAGCTGGGACGGGTCGATCCGGCTGACGACCCCGGTGTCGGTGTCGACGAGCAGCACGGTCGTGCCGTCCTGGACGATCTTGATGTGGTGGCCGCGCATCTGCGGGACGACGGCCGCCTTCCCGTCGACCTTGCCGGCCAGCCCGTTGGCGTGCACGACGAGGCCCTTCGCGCCGGCGCTGAGCCAGGCGCCGACGTCGGCGAGCCGGTACCTGGCGCTGGCCGTCCCGACGCCGTAGACGAGCGCGCTCACGCAGAGCACGCCGGCCAGGCCGATCGCGAGCTGCCCGGTCAGCCGGTCACGCCGGAAATGCCTCAGCACCCCGCGCGGGCGCGCGTCCCGCGCGGGGGATCGATCCCCGCTCAATCCCCGTCACCTCTCGTCGCGCCGGGGCCACCCGCTCCGGAACTCGCGGTGGCACCTTGCGGCCGGCGCCGTCCCCGCCGCGCCGCCGACGGCGCCGGCGGGCGGGGGCCCTGCGCCGGAAGCAAGCCTGGGAACCTCGGCGCGAAGGGCACCATAACGACTGTGCGGGCCACACGATAATGCGATTCGTCACATCTCACCTGGCGAATCGCGATAATGCGGGGGTTACGCGACGGTAGACGTGACGTGGATCACCGTGGCCCGAGCGGCAGATCCAGGCGCGACGGGGACCGGACGGTGACGTCACGGGTGCCCCGCGTCTCACTTCGGACGAGTCATCCGATGTCGGTTCCCGGTAGTCATCGCCGGATCCCGGGCGTCGCGAACCGAACGCGAACGTTATCCCCGACGTCCTAAGGTTGGGCATCCCCCGACCGACGACCCCGAGGTGGACGTGGAACACGCAAGCATCGCCGACCTGTGGAACCGCGTGACGGGAACGCAGCCGGACCCCCCGTGGTGGCTGGTCGTCCTCGTCGGCGCCGTCGCCCTCGCCGCGGTGCTGCACGGCCCCACCTGGCGGGTCGCGCGCAACACGGTGACGATCGCGCACGAGGGCGGGCACGCGCTGATCGCCCTCGTCACCGGCCGCAAGCTGGACGGCATCAAGCTGCACTCCGACACCTCCGGCGTCACCGTCTCGCGCGGCAAGCCGCACGGCCCCGGCATGATCTTCACCGCGATGGCCGGGTACACGACGCCGCCGCTGCTCGGCCTGTTCTTCGCGCTGCTGCTCGCCGCCGGCCGTATCACGCTGATGCTCTGGTTCACCCTCGCCCTGCTCGCCGGGATGCTGGTGATGATCCGCAACGCCTACGGCGCGCTGTCGGTCGTCGCGACCGGCGCGGTCGTCTTCCTCGTGTCGTGGTTCGGCAGCGCCGAGGTGCAGGCCGGCTTCGCCTACCTCGCCGCCTGGTTCCTGCTCCTCGCCGCGACCCGGCCGGTGATCGAGCTGCAGCGGATGCGGACCCGGCACATGGCGCCGAGCTCCGACGCCGACCAGCTCGCGCACCTCACCGGCGTCCCGGGCCTGGCCTGGGTCACCCTCTTCGGCGCCACCGCGCTCGTCGCCCTCCTCGCCGGCGGCACCCTGCTGTTCCCCGACGTCTCCCTCCACCTCCCCACCCTCCCCGGCCAGTGATCCGGCGGCCCGCCCACCACCCGGAACGTCCCGCTGAGAATGTCGGACGGGGCGGATAGTTTCGGGGGGTGAGCGGTCGATGGGAGCGGGGGCGGGTCGCCGCGCTGGTGCCGGACGCGGCGGCCGCGAAGGCGGCCGGCGGCGTCGCCCGGCCGGCCAGGTGGGCCGGGGCGGGCTGCGACGGCGAGGCCGTCTGGGGCGAGTGCCAGGGCAGCGGCGCGAGCGTCTACCGGGCGTGCGCCGACCTGGCCGGGCCGGCGTTCCGCTGCTCGTGCCCGAGCCGCAAGATCCCGTGCAAGCACGTCCTCGGGCTGCTGCTCCTGTGGTCGGACGGGGCGGTCGAGGACGGGGCGCGGCCCGGGTGGGTCGCGGAGTGGATCGAGCAGCGGCGCGAGCGGGAGGGGAAGGCGCGCGAGCGCAAGGCGGCGGGGGCGGCGAAGGCGCGCGACCCGAAGACGGTGGAGCGGCGCGAGCGGCGGGTCGAGGACGGTCTCGCCGAGCTCGACCAGTGGCTGCGCGACCAGGTGACGCACGGGCTCGCGCAGGCGGAGAAGGCGCCCTACGGGCTGTGGGACGACGCCGCGCGGCGGCTCGTCGACGCGCAGGCCGGGGCGCTGTCGGGGCAGGTCAGGGCGCTCGCGGCGATCCCCCGGCAGCCGGGCTGGCCGGACCGGCTGCTGGAGGAGTACGCGCTGCTGCGGCTGCTGGTCCGGGCGTACCGGCGGCGCGACGAGCTGCCGGAAGGGCTGCGCGACACGGTGCGTTCGCGGGTCGGGTTCACCGTCGCGCAGGACGACGTGCTGCGTCATGGGGAGCGCGTCCGGGACCGCTGGTGCGTGACCGGGTCGCGGGACACCGTGCAGGACCAGCTCACCACCCGCCGGGTCTGGCTGCGGGGGCGGGAGAGCGGGCGGCCGGCGCTCGTGCTGTCGTTCGCGGCGCCCGGCGCGGCCCTGGACTCCTCGCTCGTCGTCGGCACGGAGGTCGACGCCGAGCTGGCGTTCTACCCGGGCGCCCGGCCGCTGCGGGTGCTGGTCGCCGAACGGCACGGCCCGGCCGTCCCGGCGACGCCCGGCGGGACGTCCGTCGCGGGGTTCCTGGACGACCACGCCGCGGCGGTGGCGAGCGATCCGTGGCTGGAGCGCTGGCCCGCGACGCTGGAGAAGGTGCGGCTCGCCCGCGAGGAGGGCGGCGGCCTGCACGTCGTCGACGAGGCGGGCGACGCGCTGCCGCTGCGGACGGCCGATCCCTGGCGGTTGCTGGCGGTGTCCGGCGGCGGGCCCGTCACGCTCGCCGGGGAGTGGACGCCGGAGGGGCTGCGGCCGCTGACCGCCTGGCAGGCCGACGAGGGGGCGGTGCCGCTGTGAGCGGCTGGAACGAGCACGTCACGGCGGCGCTCCTCGGCACCGAGCGCCGCGACCCGCCCGTCCTGCCCGAGGCGCCGGACGGCCCGGACGCCGACCGGGCGGGCCGGCTGCTGGACCAGGCCGCCCTGCTGGCCGTCGCGCGGCGGGCCGGGCGGGTCCCCGGGCGCGGCGCGCCGGAGGTGATCGCCCCGGCGCCCGCCGAGGAGGCGCCGGCCGTGCCGCCCGCGGCGGCCGCCCGGCTCGGCCGGATCCTGCGCGGCGAGTACGTCCAGGTGCTGCCCGAGTGGCTGGACGCGGCGGCGGCGCGCGGGCTGCGGGTGCCGGCGCGGCTGCTGCCCGACCTGCTCGAACGCGGCCGCGGCGACCGGATGCTGCGGCCGTCGATCAGCCGCGCGGCAGGGCGGCGCGGCGTGTGGCTGGCGCTGCGGAACACCGACTGGGCGTACCTGGTCGGGGCGGGCGACGACCCGGGCGGCGGAGCCGAGGTGTGGGAGACCGGCACCCGCAACCAGCGGGCCGCGCACCTGACCGCGCTGCGCGGCACCGACCCCGCCGCCGCCCGCGAGGCGCTGCGGGAGACGTGGGCGAAGGAGCCCGCGCCCGACCGCGCCGCCTTCCTCGGCACGTTCCGGACCGGGCTGTCGCCCGACGACGAGGAGTTCCTGGAGTCGGCGCTGGAGGACCGCGGCAAGGACGTCCGGCAGCTCGCCGCCGACCTGCTCGCCCGGCTGCCCGGCTCCGCGTACGGGGAGCGGATGGCCGCGCGCGCCCGCGCCTGCCTGACGCCGCGGCGGCGCACCGTGCGGGGCCGCGAGCAGACGTGGATCATGGTCGAGCCGCCGGCCGCGCACGACGAGGAGCTGGCGCGCGACGGCGTCCCGTTCCATCCGGGCGGGTCGTTCGCGCCCGGCGGCGGAGGGCGCCCGGTGGGGACGCGGGCGGCGTGGCTGCGCGAGATCCTCGCCCGCACGCCGCTCGGCACCTGGACGGACCTGTTCGGCCTGCCGCCGATGGAGATCGTGTGCCTGCCGGTCGCGGCGGCCGGGGCGGCCGAGGGGCGGCCCGGCCGCGACGAGCAGGACGGCGACGCCCGCGACGTGCACATCGGGTGGGCGCGGGCCGCGCTGAAGCAGCACGACACCGAGTGGGCGCGCGCGCTGCTGAAGGGCGGGGTGATGGTAGACGAGCCGGGCGCGCTCGCCGACCTGCTCGCGGTCCTGCCCGCCGGCGAGCGGGACGCCGCGGCGGCGGGGCTGATCCGCTGGGTGGAGGGCCGGTCCGAGCTGCCGCCCATCCTGGAGCGGGTCCCCGGGCCGTGGACCGGCGACCTCGCCGCCGCCGTGGTCGGCACGCTCGCCGCGTCCGCCGGACGGCCGACGCGCCGCGACGAGCACGCCCTCACCCAGCTGTGCCGGCTCGCCGAGCGGCGCCTCGACCCGTCCGCCGCGTCCCGGCTGGAGGAGCTGCTCGCCCGCCGCCCGCCCGAGGAGCAGGGGCGGGCCCTGCCGCGCGCCGTCCCGGCCCTGATCACCACCCTGCGCTTCCGCGACGAGATGCTGAAGGAGCTCGCCCCGTGACCGAACCCGTGACCGGAGAACCCGTGCCCGCCGGGGTGCTGCGCCCGCACGCCGAGCAGGAGTACGCCGGCGAGCTGGCCCGGCTGGCCGAGCACGACGACCGGCCCCGGCCGCCGGGCTGGCGGCTGTCGCCGTGGGCCGTCACGACGTACCTGCTCGGCGGGGAGCTGCCCGACGGGACGGTGGTCTCGCCGAAGTACGTGGGCCGGCGGCGGCTGATGGAGGTCGCGGTGGCGACGCTGGCGACCGACCGGGCGCTGCTGCTGCTCGGCGTGCCCGGCACCGCGAAGACCTGGGTGTCGGAGCACCTCGCGGCGGCGATCGGCGGCGACTCGACGCTGCTGGTCCAGGGGACGGCCGGGACGGCGGAGGAGGCGATCCGCTACGGCTGGAACTACGCGCGGCTGCTCGCGGAGGGGCCGTCGGAGAAGGCGCTGGTGGAGAGCCCGCTGATGCGGGCGATGCGGCGCGGCACGGTGGCCCGGATCGAGGAGCTGACCCGGATGCCGTCCGACGTCCAGGACGCGCTGATCACGGTGCTGTCGGAGAAGACGCTGCCGGTCCCGGAGCTGAGCACCGAGGTGCAGGCGCGCAAGGGGTTCACCGTCATCGCGACCGCGAACGACCGCGACCGGGGCGTGAACGAGCTGTCCAGCGCGCTGCGGCGGCGGTTCAACACGGTGGTGCTGCCGCTGCCCGACACCGTCGAGGACGAGGTCGACATCGTCGCCCGGCGCGTCGACCGGATCGGCGCGTCGCTGGAGCTGCCGCAGGCCCCTGCGGGGCTGGAGGAGATCCGCCGGGTCGTCACCGTGTTCCGGGAGCTGCGCTCAGGGCTGACGGCCGACGGCCGCACGAAGCTGAAGTCGCCGAGCGGGACGCTCAGCACCGCCGAGGCCATCTCGGTGATCACCAGCGGGCTGGCGCTCGCCGCGCACTTCGGCGACGGGGTGCTGCGGGCGGCGGACGTGGCGGGCGGGCTCGTCGGCGCCGTCGTCCAGGACCCGGTGTCGGACCGGGTGGTGTGGCAGGAGTACCTGGAGGCCGTCGTGCGGGACCGGCCCGAGTGGCGGGACTTCTACCGCGCCTGCCGGGAGGTGTCTTGACGGCCGGACGGGTCGAGGTCTTCGGGATCCGCCACCACGGGCCCGGCTCGGCGCGCGCCCTGCGCGGCGCGCTGGAGGAGTTCGAGCCGGACGCGATCCTGATCGAGGGGCCGCCGGAGGCGGACGGGATCGTGGAACTCGCCGGCGACCCCGGCATGGTCCCGCCGGTCGCGCTGCTGGCGTACTCCCCCGCCGGGCCGTCCGGCGCTCCGGCGGGCAAGGGCGACCGGAAGGCCGCGTTCTGGCCGTTCGCGGAGTTCAGCCCGGAATGGCAGGCGATCCGGTACGGGCTGGCGGCGGGCGCGGCCGTCCGGTTCTGCGACCTTCCCGCCGCGAACCAGCTCGTCCCGCCGGACGCGGAGGAGGCGGCGGAAACAGCGGAGACGGCGGAGGGCGCGGCGCCGGAGGACGTCCGGCTCGATCCGCTCGGGACGCTGGCGAAGGCCGCCGGCTACGACGACGCCGAACGCTGGTGGGACGACGTCGTCGAGCACCGCCACGAGGGCCCCTCGCCGTTCCCGGCGATCGCCGAGGCCATGGCCGAGCTGCGCGAACGGGTCGAGCCGTGCCGGGTCGACCGGCGCGAGGAGCAGCGCGAGGCCCACATGCGCCGGACGGTGCGCCGCGCCCTCAAGGAGGGGTTCGAGCGGGTCGCGGTGGTCTGCGGCGCCTGGCACGTCCCGGCCCTGCTGGCGAAGGTGCCCGCGACGCACGACGACCGGACGCTGCGCGGGCTGCCGAAGACGAAGATCGCGATGACGTGGGTGCCGTGGACGCACGGCCGGCTCGCGGGCCGCTCCGGGTACGGCGCGGGCGTCCGCGCCCCCGGCTGGTACCACCACCTGTTCGCGGCGCCGGACCGGCCGGTCGAACGCTGGCTCGCCGGCGCCGCACGGCTGCTGCGCGAGGAGGACCTGCACGTCTCGTCCGCGCACGTGATCGAGGCGGTCCGGCTGGCGGAGACGCTCGCCGCGCTGCGCGGCCGCCCCCTCGCCGGGCTGGACGAGGTCACCGAGGCGACCCGCGCGGTGCTGTGCGAGGGCGCCGAACTGCCCGTCGAGCTGATCCGCGAGCGGATGGTCGTCGGGGAGCGGCTCGGCTCCGTCCCGGACCGGACGCCGATGGTGCCGCTCCAGCGCGACCTGCAGGCCGAGCAGCGGCGGCTGCGGCTCAAGCCGTCCGCCCTCGACAAGGAGCAGGACCTCGACCTGCGCAAGCCCACCGACCTGGAGCGCAGCCGGCTGCTGCACCGGCTCCGGCTGCTCGACGTCGACTGGGGAGTCCCCGCCGAGAGCCGGTCGAAGGGCACGTTCCGGGAGACGTGGACGCTGGCGTGGCGGCCCGAGTTCGACGTCGAGCTGATCGAGGCGAGCGCGTGGGGCACGACCGTGCGGGACGCGACCACGGCCCGCGCCGAGGCGATGGCCGCCGACGCCACGGCGCTGCCCGACCTGACGTCCGTCGCGGAGCGCTGCCTGCTCGCCGACCTCGGCGACGCGCTGCCGACGGTGATGCGCGCGCTCGCCGACCGGGCCGCGCTCGACACCGACGTCGCGCACCTGATGGCGGCGCTGCCCGCGCTCGTCCGCGCGCTCCGCTACGGCGACGTGCGCGGCACCGCGACGGGCCCGCTGCGCACCGTCGTCGACGGCCTCGTCGTCCGGATCTGCGTCGGCCTGCCGCCCGCCGTGTCCGGCCTCGACGACGACGCGGCCCGCGACTTCCTCGGGCACATCGACTCCGTGCACGGCGCCCTCGCCCTGCTCGCCGACGACGCCCACCTCGAACGCTGGCGCGCGGCCCTGAAGACCCTGATCGCCCGGCCCGAGACCCTGCACGGGCTGCTCGAAGGCCGCGTCACCCGGCTGCTGCTCGACGCGGGCCGGCTGGACGACGTCCCCGCCCGGATGGCCCGCGCCGTGTCGGTCGGCGCCGCGCCCGCCCGCGCCGCCGCCTGGGTCGAGGGGTTCCTGTCCGGCGGCGGGCTCGTCCTCGTGCACGACGAGGAGCTGCTCCGCCTGGTGGACGGCTGGATCGCCGGGCTGCCCGACGACGCGTTCACCGACGTCCTGCCGCTGCTGCGCCGCACGTTCGGCGCGTACGCCGCCGCCGAGCGGCGCGCGATCGGCGAGCGGGTCCGCCGCGCCGGGACGGGCTCCGGGCCGCCGCGCCCGTCCGCCGGCGACGTGGACGAGAAGCGCGCGGCCCCGGCCGTCGCGACGGCCCTGCGCGTCCTCGGCTGGGAGGCACCGTGAACCGTGACGCCGTGAACGGAGGCATCGGGAACGGAGGCGCCGTGGGCGAGGATCCGGAACGGATGCGGCGCTGGCGGCTGGTGCTCGGCGGCGAGCGCGCCGACGGCACCGGCGTGTCCCTGACCGGCGACGACGCCCGGATGGACGCGGCGCTGGAGAAGCTCTACGGGGCGGGCGACGCGGGCGGGGGCCGGCCCCGGCCGGGCCGCCGCGGCGCCGGGCTCGGCGACTCCGCCCCGTCGGTCGCCCGCTGGCTCGGCGACATCCGCGCCTACTTCCCGTCCACGGTCGTCCAGGTGATGCAGAAGGACGCGATCGAGCGGCTCGACCTCACCCGGCTGCTGCTGGAGCCGGAGATGCTGGAGGCCGTCGAACCGGACGTGCACCTGGTCGGGACGCTGCTGTCGCTGAACAAGGTCATGCCGGACAAGGCCCGGGAGTCGGCGCGGGCCGTGGTCCGCAAGGTCGTCGAGGAGCTGGAGCGGCGGCTCGCGCAGCGGACCCGCTCGGCGGTCGGCGGCGCCCTCGACCGGTCCGCGCGGGTGCGGCGGCCGAAGCGGCTCGCCGACGTCGACTGGGACCGGACGATCCGCGCGAACCTGCGGCACTACCTGCCCGAGCACGGCACGCTCGTGCCGGAGCGGATGATCGGGTACGGGCGGCGGCGGCAGGCCGTGCAGCGCGACGTGGTCCTCGCGATCGACCAGAGCGGCTCGATGGCGGCGTCGGTGGTGTACGCGAGCGTGTTCGGCGCCGTGCTCGCGTCGATGCGGTCGCTGCGGACGTCGCTGGTGGCGTTCGATACCGCCGTCGCCGACCTCACCGACCAGCTGCACGACCCCGTCGAGGTCCTGTTCGGGACCCGGCTCGGCGGCGGCACCGACATCAACCGCGCGGTCGCGTACTGCCAGGGCCTCGTGACCCGGCCCAACGAGACGATCCTGGTGCTGGTCAGCGACCTGTACGAGGGCGGCGACCGGGACGGGATGCTGCAGCGGGTCGCGGCGCTGACGGCGGCGGGCGTGCAGGTCGTGGTGCTGCTCGCGCTGTCGGACGACGGCGCGCCCGCCTACGACCACGACAACGCCGCGGCCCTCGCGGCGCTCGGCGTCCCGGCGTTCGCCTGCACCCCGGACGCCTTCCCCGACCTGATGGCGGCGGCGATCGAGCGCCGCGACCTCGGGGAGTGGGCGGAGCGGCGGTGATCAGGACGCCCAGAGGCCCTGGGCCAGCAGGAGCACCACCAGCGCGGTGAGGGCGGCGTGCCCGGCGAGCGCGGACGGCTGCACGGTGACCAGCGCGCCCCACCCCGCCCACATCGCGACCCGGACGACCCGCGCCGCCACCACCGTCCACGCCGCCGCACGGCTACCCCGCCACGCGACGATCACCGCGACCAGCGTGACGACGGCGACGAGCGCGAACGAGGACGCGACCACCGGCAGCAGCCCGCCCCGGTGCCCGCTGCTGAGCGACGGCCGGGCGATCAGGATCGCGAGGGCGGCGACGTCCAGCACGGCGAGCAGCGCCGCCAGCGCCAGGCCCGTGACGACCCCGGGGCCGCGCCGCAGCCGCCGGTACGTCCGCGCCGGCTGCGGCGCGGGGTGCTCGGGCCGTCCGTGGGCGGCGACCGGGCCGGGATGGCCGGGCGGGCCCTGATAATCCAGTGGTTCTTGAGGCCGCTGAGGGTGCTGATGGCCCATGGGCTGCGGATACGCGGGATGGCCGGAGTTGCCGGACGGGGCCGGGTGGAGCGCGGACGCGGTGTCCGCGTCCGGTCCGGAGGGGGCGGCGGCGTCCCACGTCGCGGGCGCACCCGGGCCGGCCGGGCGGCCGGGGGCGGCGGCCTCGGTCGACCCGGGGCCGGTGCCGAAGCCGACGGCGGTCGGCGCTTCCGCGACGCCGTACGCGCCGGGCGGTGATCCGGTGAAGCCCACGCCGGGCTCGGGCCCGGGCCGCGTCGGTCCGGGCTGGACCGCACTGGGCTGGGCGGCGCCGGGCTGCGCCGCGCCGGGCGGGACGACGCCGGGCTGGGCCGCGCTGGGCTGGGCGGTGCCGGTCCAGGTGGCGGCCGTGGGTTCGGGCAGGGGCTCCGTCCCCCGGGCGGCGGACGGTTCGAGGCGCGGGTGGGGCGGCCCCGGACGGTCGCCGAGGAGCCGGAGCAGGACGTCCTCGGAGGTCGGGCGGGCCTTCGGGTCCTTGGCGAGGCAGGCGGCGGCGACCTCGGCGATCGGCCCCGGCAGCGCGCCGAGGTCGGGCGCCTCGTGCATGATCCGGTACATCACGGCGGGCAGCGCGCCGCCCGCGAACGGGTCGCGGCCGGTGGCGGCGAACAGCAGCGTGGCCGCCCACGCGAACAGGTCGGTGGCTGGCGACACCCGGCCCGCGAACTGCTCGGGCGCCATGTAGGCGGGGGTCCCGACGACCTGGCTGGTCATCGTCGCGCCGGCGTCGAACGCGCGGGCGATGCCGAAGTCGATCACGCGCGGGCCGTCCAGGCCCATCAGCACGTTCTGCGGCTTGAAGTCGCGGTGCACGACGCCCGCGCGGTGGATCGCGGTGAGCGCGGTGACCGTGCTGATCGCCAGCCGGTCCAGGTCGGCGCCGGCCCGCGGGCCGCGCTCGTGCACGAGCTCGCGCAGCGACCGGCCCGGCACGTACTCGCTGACGATGTACGGGCGGTCGCCGTCCATGTCGGCGGCGAGCACCTGCGCGGTGCAGAACCCGGCGACCCGCTCCAGCAGCGCCAGCTCGCGGACGAACCGGCCGCGCGCGGCGGCGTTGCCGAGCAGCTGCGCGTGCAGCAGCTTGACGGCGACCCGCGGCGGCGCGCCACCGGCGGCGGGGCCCGCGGGGCGGCCGAGGTAGACCACGCCCTGGCCGCCGGTGCCGAGGCGCCCGAGGATCTCGTAGCCGCCGAGGCGGGTGGGATCCGCGGCGGTGAGGGGAAGCGGGCTCGCCATTGTGACCCCCGTCAGGTTCCCGTAATACCGGCCGCCGGCCGGCCGCGAGAATTCCGTGATTTCCCGGGCACAAATCGGCGCCGCCCGGCATCCAAGAGTATAGGTTCGCACCACCCGGAGCGGGAGACGACGCATGCTCGAGATCAATTCACGAATGGCGCGGGGCCGGCTCGTGATCACGGCGGCCGGCGCGCTGGTGCTCGCGGCCGGGACGCTCGCGGGCTGCGGGGACGCGGGGGCCGCGATCACCCGGCTGACCGTGGGCTCGCCGGGCCCCGACCCGTACACGCTGGCGGCGAACACCGACCAGGCGAAGGTCACGACGCGCCCGGCGCGGGGCGGGACGAAGGACGGCGACGCGCCCGGCCTGTACGGCGGGACGCGCCGGATCTCGAGCTGCGACCAGCGCAGGCTCGTCGCGTTCCTGCAGGCCAACCCGGACAAGGCGCGCGCGTGGGCGAGGGTTCAGGGCATCCCGGTGAGCGACATCGCGCGGTACGTGTCGCGGCTGACGCCGGTGCTGCTGCGCACCGACACGCTGGTGACCAATCACGGTTACCGGGACGGGAGGGCGACGAGCGCCGCCGCCGTCCTCCAGGCCGGAATGGGGGTTCTGGTCAATGGCTACGGCATGCCGGCGGTGAAGTGCAATTGCGGTAATCCGCTGACCGCACCGGAAGGCAAGATCAAAACGTCGAACGCGCGGTACAGTGGCCGAAAGTGGCCGGGATTCGAGAAGCGGAATGTGACCCGGATCCGGCCGCGGGATTCCCGGAAGGGCACGATCACGGTCTTCGTGCTCGTCGACCCGGGCGCCACGATGGGCTTCGAGCGGCCGCGCGCGACGGCGGGCGACGACGACGGGCCGCCGCAGCCGCTGCCGCCGACCGAGACCGCGCCGCCGAGCGACTCCCCCGCGCCGGTCGACTCGGGCGACGGGTCCTCCGGCTCCCCCGTCCCGGGCGACGGGTCGCCGAATCCCGGGTCGCCGGAGCCGGGGATCTCCGGGCCGGGGTCGCCCGGCGCCGGGTCGCCCGGGCCGGAAATCTCGCAGCCGGGGGTGTCGCCGGGCGGCGGACCGGGCACGGGCACCACGACCGGCACCGGCACCGGCACCGGCACCGGCGACGGCGGCTCGGGCGGCGACGGCTCCGGCGGCACGGGCGGTGCCACCGGCGGGGCCGGGACGCCCGGTGACGAGCCGCAGAGCCCGGTGATCTCGATGGCGCCGCCCGGCCCGTCGGAGGGGTCCCCGGCGGGGTCGCCCGCGGCGTTCTGACCGGTGGTGCTACATTTGCACATATGAGCAGTGCTTCAGACGTCGTCCCCGCGGAGGCGTGCGCCGTCCGCGTGGTCGACGCCGAGAAGGTCGCCCTCGTCTCCGCCTCGATGCCGGGCGCGGAGACGGTCGGGGAGCTCGCGCAGGTGTTCGGGCTGCTGTCCGACCCGGGCCGGCTCCGGGTGATCACCGCGCTGCTCGAGGGGGGAGAGATGTGCGTGTGCGACATCGCGGCGTCCTGCGGGCAGTCGGAGTCGTCGGTGTCGCACGCGCTGCGCCTGCTGCGCGCCAACCGCGTCGTCCGGGTCCGCCGGGCCGGGCGGATGGCCTACTACCGGCTCGACGACTCGCACGTCCGGATGCTGCTCGATCTCGCCCTCGCCCACGTCGGCCACGGGGAGGAAGGCGCATGACCGCGAAGCCGGAGAACGAGCCGGAACGGCACGGCCCCGGGCACGGGCATGGACACGGCCATGGGCATGGGCACGGCCACGGGCACGGCATCTCCGCCGGCGCCGACCGGAGGCTGCTCGGCGGCGCCCTCGCGCTGATCGTCGCCTACATGGCGGGCGAGGTCGCGATCGGCCTGATCGCCGGGTCGCTGGCCCTGCTCTCCGACGCCGCGCACATGCTGACCGACGCGTTCGCGATCGCGCTGGCGCTGGTCGCGATGCGGATCGCGGCGCGCCCGCCGCAGGGCGGCTTCACGTTCGGGATGCGCCGGGCGGAGATCCTCTCGGCGCAGCTGAACGGGCTGACGCTGATCCTGCTGGCGGCGTTCTTCGTCTACGAGGGCGTCCACCGGCTGATCAGCCCGCCGGACGTGCACGGGCAGTTCGTGTTCTGGACGGCCCTGGCCGGCATCGTGGTCAACCTCGCCGCGACCTGGCTGCTGAGCCGCGCGAACCGGACGAGCCTGAACGTGGAGGGCGCGTTCCAGCACATCCTGAACGACCTGTTCGCGTTCGTCTGCACCGCCATCGCGGGCCTCGTGGTCTGGACGACCGGGTTCGCCCGGGCGGACGCGATCGCGTCGCTGGTGGTGGCGGCGCTGATGCTGAAGGCCGGGTACGGGCTGCTGCGGGACGCGGGGCGGGTACTGATGGAGGCGGCCCCGGCGGGCATCGACCCGTCCGAGCTGGGCGCCCGGCTGGCGGAGCGGCCGTGCGTCGAGGAGGTGCACGACCTGCACGTGTGGGAGGTCGGGTCCGGCTATCCGGCGCTGTCGGCGCACGTGCTGGTGGACGTGGAGGGCGACTGCCACGCCGTCCGCCGCGACATGCAGGACGTGCTGCGCGACTCGTACGGGATCACCCACACGACGCTGGAGGTCGATCACGTGGACGGCCCGTCCCGGCACGGGCACTGCGAGGACTCGCACGGCCCCCGCCACGTGGGCGAGGCCGACCAGCCGCACGAGCACGCGGGCTCGGCCCCCTGCGACCACTGACCGCCCGCGGCGTCAGAGGCCGGCGTCAGAGGTCGAAGAGCCCGGCGGCGGCCTCCCAGCAGACGGCGCGGAGCCAGTCGTCGCCGAGGCCGAGGGCGGCCAGCGCCTCCAGCTGGTGGGCGTACTCGTAGGGGATGTTGGGGAAGTCGGTGCCGAGCAGGATCCGGCCGTCCAGGCCGAGGTCGCGGAGCCGCGGCAGGAGCGCCTCGGGGAACGTGCCGAGCCCGCCCGCGAACCGGGTGAAGGTCATCGTGGTGTCCAGGTGGACGCCGCCGTACCGCTCGGCGAGGGCGAAGAACCCGTCGAACTCGGGCGCGCCGAGGTGCGCGATGATCGCGGTGAGGCGGGGGTGCCGGGCGAGCACACCGGCGAACGGCCCCGGGCCGGTGAACCCGTTGGCGACCGGACCGGAACCGGCGTGGACCAGGGCGGGCACCCCGGCGTCGGCGAGGATCCCCCACGCCTCGTCCAGCTCCTTGTCCCGGGGGTCGAACCCGCCGACCTGCAGGTGGACCTTGAACACGCGGGCCCCGGACTCGAGGGCGCGCCGCACGTAGGCGGCGGCGCCCGGCTCGGGGTAGAACGTCGCGGTCTGCAGGCATTCGGGGACGCGGGCGGCGAACTCGGCGCCCCACTCGTTCAGCGGCTCCGCCATGCCGGGCCGGTGCGGGTACACCAGGGCGGTGAACGCGCGGACGCCGAGGCCGCGCAGGAACGCCAGCCGCTCCTCCTCCGAGTCCCGGTAGCGGATCGGCCATTCGGTGCCGATCAGCGGGCCGGCGTCGTCGAAGTACGCCCAGACCGCGCTCATCAGCCGCGGCGGCATGAAGTGGACGTGCGCGTCGACGATGCCGGGCAGCCCGAGCGCCTGCCAGAACGCGGGGACGGCGGAATCCGAACGAGGTTCAGTCACGCCCCGACCCTAGCCGGACGCCCCCGGCCCGCCGCAGCCGCTAGCTGTACTCGGTCATGACGTTGGTGACAGGCGGCTGGTGGGTGGGTGACCGCCGAGTGCGGTGTGTGGGCGTTGGGTGTTGTAGTACTGCAGCCAGGGTGTCAGGCGGTGGGTGCGTTGGGTGTTGCTGGTGAACACTTGCTGGTAGGCCCATTCGGTGGCCAGGGTGCGGTTGAAGCGTTCGACCTTGCCGTTTTGCCAGGGGCAGTGCGGGCGGATGAGTTTGTGGCGTGCGTCCAGATCGGCCAGGGCGGTGGCGAAGTCGCGGCTGTGGCGGTAGCACCAGGCGTTGTCGGTCAGCACCCGCTCGATGCGGGTGATACCGCGGGCGGCGAAGAAGTCGGCGGCTCGGCGCAGGAAGCCGGCCGCGGTGGGGCCCTTCTCGTCGGGGTGGATCTCGGCGTAGGCGAGCCGGGTGTGGTCGTCGACGGCGGCGTGGACGTAGTCGTAGCCGATGCGGGCGTGTTTGTGGCGGGTCAGGCGGGAGCCGTCGCGGCCGTGGGCGCGCCAGCCGCCGCCGTCGGGGATGCGTCCGATCTTCTTGACGTCGATGTGCAGCAGTGCCCCGGGCCGGTCGTGCTCGTAGCGGATGGTGGTGTGGCGGGTGGCCCGGACGCGGCGGCCGGTGAGCGGGTCGCATTCGGCCAGTCGTGGAACGGCATGGCGGCGCAGGATGCGGGTGACGGTCCGTTCGGGCACCCCGGTCGCGGCGGCGATGAAGGCCGGGCCCCGGCGGTGGCGGCGCCGATGCTCCAGCACGCGTTCCTCGGCCTGCGGTGTGGTGCGGCCGGGAGTGCGGTGCGGGCGGCAGGACCGGTCGTGCAGCCCGGCCATGCCCTCGGCATCGAAGCGGCGCACCCAGCGGTGCGCGCACTGCCGCGAGACTCCCAGCTCCCGTGCGACGTGCGCGACCGGGCGTCCCTGCACACGGACACGCTCGACCAGCAGACGACGGCCGTGGACGGTCAACCGTGCATTAGCGTGGGCCATGAAGACCTCCGAGACGGGTGAAGACGGCTATCTCCACCGCACTCGGAGGTCTTCGCTTTGATCAACCACCAACCCGGCGTGTCACCAACCTCACGACCGAGTACAGCTAGCCGATCGCGGCCAGCAGGGCGGGCAGCGCGGCGCGCAGCTCGCGCCGCCAGTACGGCCAGGAGTGGGTGCCCCGGTAGAAGTGCGTGGAGATCGGGATGCCGAGCTTCTTCAGCTTGCCCGCGAACTCGCGGCTGACGGCGCCGGCGAGCGCCTCGACCACGTCGTGGCCGGTGCCGGGCTCCGGGTCGTAGGGGCCGGGCCGCCCGTCCCCCGCGCTGACGTGCAGGTGCACGCCGGCGAGGCGGTCGGCGAGGTCGAACGGGTTGTGCTGCCGCCACACGACGCGCTGCTCGTCGGGGTCGCCCCACACGTCGGTCCAGTCGCGGGCGGGTTCGGCGATCGCGACGGTCAGCTCGACCAGGTCGGCGACGTCGAGGCCGTGCGGGTCGCGGTGCAGGGTGTGCACGGGGCCGCTGAACGACGCGGCGGCGCGGAACAGGCCGCGGTGCCGGGCCGCGTAGGCGAGCGCGCCCATCCCGCCGGTCCCATTCCCGGCGACCGCGCGCCGCGTTCCGGCGCGGTATCCGCGTTCGAGTATCTGCCGCAGCTCCGCCAGATGGAACGTCTCCCACTTCGGCGCCCCGCCGTCGCCGCGATTCCACCAGTCGGTGTAATTCCCGCAGCGGCCGCCGTCCGGCATGGCGACGATCACATCGCGGTCCCCGATCAGTTCCTCGACGCCGCCGTGGTCGGTCCAGGCGGTGTGCTCCGCGCCGGATCCGTGCAGCAGCCACAGCACGGGCCAGGTCCGGTGGGCGTCCCGTGACCAGCCGGGAGGCAGCAGGAGCCGGGCGTGCGCGACGCCGGGGAGGACGGGCGAGCGGACCGCGAGGTCCAGGACGCGGCCGCGGGGCCGGTGCTCGCCGACGACGGTCGCGCCGTCGTCGGCGGGTGCTGCGGACGGGGCGGCGCCCCCGGTGGCCATGGACATATTTTCCGTCCCGGTCATTCAGCTGTGGTTCACCGGTAATGTCCCCACTTCCGGCCATGTTTCAACGCGAAGTAATGGGTTTATAAAGCAGCGGACCGGGGTTCCCGGACGGCGGCCGGGTAGGGTGGCGCGAACGAGTGGAGGGCGACCGAGTCGAGATGCGGAGCAAAGCGGAGCTGGAGTCGGCGATCGGCAAGGGCGGCCGCGCGGTGCTGGTGATCAACTCGCGGTCGCGGCGGGGCCGCCGGCTGTACGGCCGGGCGCGCCGCCTGCTGGACGAGGCGGGGATCGCCTTCGACCAGGTCTTCCCGGTGACCGACCCGACCCGGCTGCGCGAGCTGTTCGGCGACGTGCTGGCGCTGGAACCCGACCTGGTCGTGGTCGGCGGCGGGGACGGGACGGTCGCCGAGGCCGTCGGGCATCTCGCGCACCGCGACATCGCGCTCGGCGTGCTGCCGCTCGGCACCACCAACAACTTCGCGCGCAGCCTGGAGCTGCCGCTGGACCTGCCGGGCGCGGTCCGGACCGTCGCGGTGGGCGGGCCGGGCGGCGGGAAGGTCGCCGACGTGGACGTCGGCTGGTTCGAGAGCACCGGCGATCCGCAGGGCGAGGGGCCGGGCGCCGACCGCGAGCACATCTTCGCGAACATGGTCAGCCTCGGCCTGTCGGTGCAGGTCGCGGGGAAGGTCCCGCACCTGCTCAAGCGGTACCTGGGCCGTCCCGCGTACGCGCTGACGGCGGCGGGGCTGCTGCCCCGGCACGCGGCGTTCACGGCCCGCATCACGATCGACGGGGAGACCACGACCCTGCAGACGCACCAGCTGAACGTCGCGAACGGCGCGCACCACAGCGGCCAGCGGATCGCGCGGGACGCGAGCCCCGACGACCGGCTGCTGGCCGTCTACCGGCTGGGCGACGAGCGGCGGCTGCGGCTGGCGTCCGCGACGGCCCGGCACGTGCTGACCGGCCCGTGGCGGACGCTGGACGAGGACGCGTTCCTCACCACCGGGCACGTGGAGATCGAGACGGACCCGCCGATGCGGGTGGACGTCGACGGCGAGGTCCGCGGCCGGACGCCGGTGACGATCCGGCTGCGCGGCAACGCGCTGCGCGTGATCGTCCCGCAGACGTTCGACGACACCTGATCCCGCGCAGCCGCGGGTCGGAGCACGCCGCGGGTCGGAGCACGCCGCGGGTCGGAGCACGCCGCGGGTCGGAGCACGCCGCGGGTCGGAGCACGCCGCGGGTCAGAGCACGCCGCGCGCCGCGAGCAGGTCCCGCAGCCGGTCGTGCGGGAGGGCCGGCGACCGGTGCCCGTCCCGGCCGATCATGGTGCGGGCGGCGAGCAGCGCGTTCAGCACGGCCTCCTCGACGGCCTGGACGACGGCCTCGTAGAACGGGTCGATCCGGTTCCACGGGACGAACCGCAGCGTCTCGTAGCCCTCCTCCCCCGCCGGGAAGCCGCCGGTGAGCGCGCCCGCGTTGGCGGTGGAGAAGGCGAGGAAGATGTCGCCGGACGAGTGCTGCCCGTAGGTGCCGGTGCGGGCCAGGCCGAGCGGGACGCGGCGGGCGAGGGCGGTGCACTGCCCGGGGATCAGCGGCGCGTCCGTCGCGACGACCGCGATGACGGAGCCGGCGCCGGCGAGGCCGAGCCAGTCGGTGTCCTCCATCGGGTTGTCGTCGGCGAGGGCCGCGCCGGCCGGGACGCCGCAGACGGTGAGGTCCTTGCGGGAGCCGAAGTTCGCCTGGACGAACGCGCCGACCGTGTACGCGTCGCCGCCGTACCGCACGACCCGCGACGACGTCCCGTTGCCGCCCTTGAAGCCGTAGCAGTTCATGCCGGTGCCGCCGCCGGCGTTGCCCTCCTCGACGGGGCCGCCGCGCGCCGCGTCCAGCGCCTGGACGGCGTGCTCGGGCCGCACGTGGGCGCCGCCGACGTCGTTGAGGTAGCCGTCCCAGGTCTCGGCGACGACGGGCAGCATCCAGTCCTCCGAGCCGGGGCTCTCGCGGAGCATCCAGTCGATGGCGCCGCGGTGGCAGGTCCCGACGGCGTGCGTGTTGGTGATCAGCACGGGGGTGTTGAGGGCGCCGGTCTCGGCGATCCAGTGCGTGCCGGTCATCTCGCCGTTGCCGTTGAGCGAGTACACCCCGGCCGCGCACGCGTCGGCGAGGCCCGCGCGGCCGCGCGGGAGCAGCGCGGTGACGCCGGTGCGGACGGGACCCTCGCCGGGGCGCAGCGGGCCGTCCCCGGACACCAGCGTGACGGTGCCGACCTCGACGCCGGGCACGTCGGTGATCGCGTTGAGGGGGCCGGTGTCGCCGGGCAGCGGCAGGCCGAGGGCGCGGGCGCGGGTCATGTGTCACCTTCCAGGTCGCGGCGGTCGAGGTCGAAGTCGCCGGGGTCGCGGCCGGTGGCGTCGGCGGCGTAGGCGCGCAGCAGCCGCGCGGCGTGCGCCGCGTCCACGGCGGGCACGGCGTTGACGATGTGCAGACCGTACCCGTCCTCCAGCGCGACGAGGGTGCGCGCGATGTCGGCGGCGTCGCGGGTCAGCCGGAACGCGCCGGTGGCGGCGCCGGCCTCCAGGATCCCCGCGTAGACGCCGGCCTGCCGCTCGAACAGCCGGATGTGCTCGGCGGCGTACGCCGGGTCGCGGCGGGAGACGGTGCCGAGCTCGTACAGCAGCACGCACAGCTCGTCGCCGGGCCCGGACGGCAGCCCGCTGGCGATCATCGCGGCCAGCCGGCGGCGCGGGTCGGGCTCGGCGCGGACGGCGTCCTCGCGGGCGGCGCAGAACCGGTCGACGGCCTCGCGCTGCACCTCGCGGAGCAGGTCGGCGAGCGTGGGGAAGTAGTACAGGACGGAGCCGGGCGACATCTCCGCCTGGTCCGCCACGTCGCGCAGCCGCAGGCCGAGCATGCCGCGCTCGGCGACCGCGCGGCGCGCGGCGGCGACGAGCTCGGTGCGCTTCTCGGCGGCCCTGCTGGGTCGTGCCATGGTCGACATTCTCCGAAGATCATTCAGACAATTCAAGTCAGGACGGGCGCACACGCATCCGAGACCGAGATGTTACAGGCGTCTCGCTTGACCCGATGCCCCAGGGTTCTTTGATACTCGTTCAAAGAACTCCGTCGGGAGGTGCCCCATGGCCGCATCCGAAGTCCGCCCGCCGGCCGCCGCCGGCCGGCCCCCGGCCCTGCACCGGGGGCTGCGCACCCTCGGCGCGCTCCTCATCGTGCTGTCCGCCGTCACGCCCGCGTCGTCGGTCTTCATCATCGCGCCGGGGGTGATCGCGCAGGCCGGCACCGGCGCGTTCTGGAGCTTCGCGGCGGCGGGCGCCGTCGGCGTCCTCATGGCCTTCGTGTACGCCGAGCTGTCGTCGGCGTACCCGCTGACCGGCGGCGAGTACGCCATCGTCGGCCGCACCCTCGGCCGGCTGCCCGGCTTCGTGGTGCTCGGGCTGATCCTCATCACCCAGCTGCTGATCCTCGCGGTGATCGCGCTCGGCGTCGGCACCTACCTCGGCGTGCTCGTGCACGGCCTGGACGGCCCGGTGGTCGCCGCGCTCGCGGTCGCCGTCGCCACCGTCGTCGCGATCCTCGACATCAAGGTCAACGCCCTGGTCACCGGGGTCTTCCTGGCGATCGAGATGGGTGCGCTGCTGGTGCTGTCCGGGCTCGGGTTCCTGCACGTCGAGCGGCCGTTCACCGACCTGCTCGCGCACCCGGTCGCGGCGGCGGACGGCGGGGGCCTCGCCGCCACGTCCGCCGGGCTGATCGCCGCCGCCACCGCCGTCGCGATCTTCGCCTACAACGGCTACGGCTCCGCGGTGTACTTCGGCGAGGAGACCCACGACGCGCAGCGCGCCGTCGCGCGCACGATCCTGTGGGCGCTCGGCATCACCGTCGCGGCCGAGCTGGTCCCGGTCACCGCCGTCCTGCTCGGCGCCCCCGACCTGAAGGAGCTGCTGGGCTCGGACGCGATGATGGAGTACTTCGTCACCGCGCGCGGCGGCCACGCCCTCAACACGGTGATCAGCCTGGCGATCGCGCTCGCCATCCTGAACGCGGTGATAGCGATCATGCTGCTGACGGCCCGGCTGATCTTCAGCTCCGGCCGGGACGGCACCTGGACGCCGCGGATCGACGGGGCGCTCACCGCGATCCACCCCCGGTTCGGCACCCCCTGGATCGCCACGGTCGTCACCGGCGTGCTCAGCGCCGCCGCCTGCTTCCTGGACGAGAAGTTCCTGCTCGTCGTCACCGGCACGTCCCTCGTGGCGGTGTACGCGGCGCTGTGCCTGGCGGTGATCGCCGGGCGCCGCAACGGGACGACCGCGCACGCGAAGTACCGGATGCCGCTGTTCCCGGTCGCGCCGGTCGCCGCGCTCGCCGCCCTCGGGTACGTGATCTACCAGAACGCCGAGGACCCCGAGGTCGGGCGGCCCAGCCTGATCGTCACGGTCGTGGTGATGGCGGTGTCCGCGGGGTACTTCGCGCTCGTCCTGCGCCGCCGCGGCGGCTGGGAGCTGACGGGCGACCAGGAGGGCTAGCGCTCGTCCGCCATGACGTAGTCGCCCGCCTCCAGGCGCTCGATCAGGCCGCGCGCCCAGCGCATCGCCGAGTCGGCGGAGTGCACCCACCAGCCGAGCAGCTCGTGCAGGTGCGCGGGGTCCGCCGGCGCCTCGTACAGCGGCATGACGTTGGCGCGCCGGGCGGCCAGGCCGTCCAGCCGCTGCCGGAGCAGCTCGATCGCCTCGGGGCGGGTCAGCTCGGCCAGGAAGGCGAGCCCGGCCGTCAGCATCTCCGGGTGCCGGATGTCCACCGTCGAGATCGCGCAGCGCAGCAGCCGGAAGAACTCCTCCCGGCCCGCGTCGGTGATCTCGTAGTCGGTGTGCGGCGGCCCGGCGTCGCTCTCCTCCACGTCGTGCGCGAGGAGCAGGCCCTCCTTGGCCAGCTGCCGCAGCGCGTGGTAGATCGAGCCCGGGTTCACGTGGGCCCACTCGTCCGAGCCCCAGGAGATCAGCTCCCGGCGGACCTCGTACCCGTGGGCGCAGCCGAACCGCCGCACCCCGCCGAGGACCAGCAGCCGCGTCGCCGACATCATCACCCTTCCCTGATCGAGCCGACGTTCAGGGTAGAGCCTGCGGCGGGCGCCGGTGGCACGCCCCCTCGGCGGCCGCGCGCCAGGGGGTCCTTCCCGGGCGGGCACTGGTCCCGGGACGGGTCCCGGCCTAGCGTCGTGCCATGGCTGCGGAATGGTGGTCCATCGAGGTGTTCGACGCGTCCCTGCCCGCGTCCGCCTGGCAACGGTCGTGGCAGGAGACGCTCGCGGAGACCGCGCTGACCTACGGCGCGCTCCACTGGGAATGGCACGCGCACAGCTGGGGCGTCGTCTTCGAGGTGTTCTTCGAGGACGAGGAGCAGTGGGAGGCGTGGCGGGCCCTGCCCGTCGTGCGCGCGGCCCTGGACGCCGTCCCCGACCCGGTGAACGGCCTGGTGGTGTACCGGGGCCGCGGCGGGTCGTCCGGGGCCCCGGTCCCCCGGCGGCCGGTCCCCGCACCGGGCGCGGCGGCGCTCGAGGCCGAGCCGCCCGAGCCGGACCCGATCATCGACCTCGCCGCCGCCGATCTCACCGCCGATCTCCCGGGCTCCGGCGTCCCGGGCCCGGTCCTCCCGAGCCCCGGCTAGGCGCGCAGCTCGGCGAGGTCGGCGGCGCTGAGCGCCAGCTCCGCGGCGGCCATGTTCTCCTCCAGGTGCGCCGGGGAGCCGGTGCCGGGGATCGCCAGCATCACCGGCGACAGCGCGAGCAGGCCCGCGAGCAGCACCTGCGGGACGGTGGCGCCGTGGCGGGCGGCGACGGCCTTCACGCGGTCGTCGTCGGGGATCCCGAAGCCGCCGAGAGGGAAGTACGGGGCGTAGCCGATGCCGTCGCGCTCGCAGATCGCCAGCAGCTCGGTGTCCGCGGGCTGGGTGATGTCGAACCTGTTCTGGACGGCGGCCACGGGCGCGATCGTCCGGGCCTCGGCGAGCTGCGCCGCGCTGACGTGGCTGAGCCCGAGATGCCGGATGAGCCCCTCCTCGCGGAGCCCGGCGAGGATCTCGAACCGCTCGCCGATCGGCTCGTCCAGCGGCGTCTCCAGGCCGCCGGGACGCAGGTAGACGAGGTCGAGGCTGTCGCGGCCCAGCTCGCGCAGGTTGCGCTCGACCTCGGCGCGCAGCCCGGACGCGGGGAGCTGGCCGCTCGGGTACGGGTCGCCCGGCGCCCGGTACGGGCCGACCTTCGTGGCGATGACGAGGCCGTCCGGGTAGGGCGCGAGGGCGCTGCGGATCATCTCGTTCGCGGCGAGGCCGGACGGGTGGAAGTAGAACGCGGCGGTGTCGATGTGGTCGGCGCCCAGCTCGACGGCGCGGCGCAGCACCCGGAGGGAGGTGTCCCGGTCGTTGGGGGCGCCGCCGCGGGTGCTGGCCGGCAGCCGCATCGCGCCGAAGCCCATCCGGGAGATCCGCAGGTCGCCGCCGAGGTCGAAATGGTCGTTACGCGTGGTCGGTGTCGTCATGCGTCCCACTGTGCTGCGCAGGTCGCGCCCGGACGAGCCGCTGGCATCTTGCTGCCACCCCGTCCCGCCCGCGTGGCAGACTGGCCGGTGATGACAGTGGACGTGGACCAGAACGTGATCCTGCGCGGCGAGCGGGAGCTGATCGAGCGCGCCTGGCGGCTGTTCCTCGCCCGCGAGGAGTTCGCGTGCGCCGCCACGGACATGAACACCTGGGCCATGCCGGAGATCCGGGAGCGGATCGCCGCGCACCGGCGCAGCCTCGTGCCGCGGCCCGCCGCGTACAAGCTGCACAACCCGGCGGCGCTCGCCGACGAGGAGTCCGAGCGGCGGCTCGTGGAGATCGCCAAGGGCGGCGCGCGGGTGCGGATCTGCACGACGCCGCTGCCGCACGAGACGATCATCGTCGACCGGCGTACCGCGATCCTCGCCGGGCCGCCGGAGAACGGGGTGCGCGAGTACACCGTCGTCCGGTCGCCGAGCGTGGTGAAGGGCGTGGTGTCGCTGTTCTGGGCGACCTGGGAGACCTCCGCCGACCTCGCCGACTACCGGCGCGAGCGGCCGCCCGCGCTGAGCGAGGAGAGCCGGCGGATCCTGCGGCTGCTCGCCGGCGGGCTGAAGGACGAGGCCGCCGCCCGGCAGCTCGGCCTGTCGCTGCGCACCTACCGGCGCCGCGTCGCCGAGATCCTCACCCTGCTCGACGCCGGGTCCCGGTTCCAGGCGGGGCTGCGCGCCCAGGAGTTCGGCCTGCTCGGCTGACCGGCCGCGGATCAGCCGCCGACCAGCGGGACCAGCTTGACGAACACCAGGTCGGGGTCGCCGGTGAGGTCGATCTCCTCGTCCAGGTCCTCGACCTGGCGGTCCCCGGCCAGCACGAAGAAGCCGTTGCCGAGGAACGCCCGCTCGGCGATCTCCGCCTGCCGCTCCCAGTCGATGGGGCGGCGGTCGCGCATCCGGTAGCCGTTCAGCTCGGTCTCGGCGTCGTCCGGGCGGACCAGGCCGTTGAACCGGGTGGACGGGCGGGCGTTGTACCGGGCGACCTCCTCGCGGACCCGCAGCCGGATCAGCTCCCGGACGGTCATCCGCGCGGGCAGCCCGCCGACCTCGAACGCGGCGACGGGCGTGCCGGTCGCGGTCTCGTCGCGGAACGTCACGGCGGTCATCGGGCGCCTCCCTTGAGCTGGGCGAGGATGGTCTCGTCGGTGATCCCGCCGTCGGCGGCGAGCAGGAACGCCTTGCTGAGGATCAGCGAGAGCCGGCCGTCCTCGAACGGCAGGAACACGGTGCCGCCGGCGGCGCGACCGGCCGGGACGACGCACAGGTACGCGTCGTCCGGCTCCATGAGGATGTTCGCCGACCCCAGATGGATCTTGTAGGTGCGCAGGTCGCCGCGGACGACCAGGAACCGGCCGTCCAGGGAGCAGCGCCCGGCGATCTTCGTGCGGGGCAGGATCCGCTCGAGCGCGTCGCGGCGGGACGCGGCACTCTCGGTCAGCTCCGCGAACCCGGACCGCTCCCAGTAGCGGCGCGGCTCGCCGTCGCCTCGCCACTCCGGGTCGGCGGCGATCGAGGTGACGCCGACGAACAGGTCCACGTCCCGCATCGCCTCGCTGAACACCAGCGGCGGGACGTCGGCGAGCCGCGCGTCCCGCCACGCGCCGCCGTCGCGGCGCGCGAACGCGACCCGGTCGGTGCCGGCGATCATCAGCTCGTCCTGCCAGTCGGCCAGGACGTGCGCGAACCGGACCCGCCACTCCCCCGCGGCCAGCACCCGCGACGCCTCGTCCTCGGCGCCGCCGTCCCACGGGCCGAGCAGCCGGCTCGTCCAGCCGCGCGCCCGGAACAGCGCGAACATCTTCCGGTAGTGGACGAGGTGCGCCGCGAACCGGTTCGAGTACGTGCCCGTCCGCTCCTCGGCGGGCGTGAGCAGGTACACCTCGCGGAAGGCCTGCTTGAACGGCTGCCGGATGCGCCGCTCGATGAGCAGGTCGCGCCAGGCGCGCACCTCGTCCGGGGACGAGCGGATCGGATGCCACAGCCGGACGCCCGCCGCGTCCGGCGCGTCCGGGACGCCGCCGGTCTCCCGGAGCACCGCCCGCCACTCCCCCGGCGCCTCCTCGATCTCCCAGATCAGCCGCCGGACGGTCGGGCCCGCGACCGGGTGCCGGGCCAGGCCGTCCCGCCACGGGCCGAACCGGTGGACGGCACCGGCCGTGTACCCGCCCTCCAGCGCCCGGACGAGGGTCGTCAGGTGCGCGTCGACCCGCTTGACGAGCTCGCGCAGCTCCTTGACCTCGGCCTTGTGGTCGCGGCGGACGGCCGCGGGCACGCCCTTCAGCGCCGTGCCGTCCTTCTCGAAGGCCAACTCGGCCTTCTCAGCTGCGGTGACGACGGCCGTGTAGGCGCCGAGGACGCGGCGGTGCGCGCCGTCCGGGCCGAAGCCGAGGTCCGGGAGGCGGAGCGCGACCTCCGCCCGCTCCGCGAGCGCCGCCTCGACCTTCTTCAGCATCTTGTCGAGCTGCTTCGGTACCCCGGCGTGCCGGACCGAGCCGCGGACCGTCCGGATCGTGGTGACCAGCTCGGGGATCGGGTAATCCTGCGCCGCCCGGACGATCTCGTACAGCAGCGCCTGCGACGGCAGCGTCCTGGCCTGCGTCGGCGCGACGGACACGTCCGGCAGCAGGCGGGCGAGCAGCGCGGGCAGCCACGGCTCGTCCCGCAGCAGCGCGATCCTCGCGGCGTGCCCGAGCGCCTTCACCTCGCCGGACGCGAACGCCTTGTCGGCCCGGTAGGGGACGGTCCCGTCCTGGATCGCGCGGGCCCGCTCGGCCGCCGCCTCCAGGGCACGGCGTGCGAACGCGGCGTACGCCGGGACGTCCGCGGCCTTCCCGGCGGCGTCCGGTGCGGTCGGCGGGGAGGTGTAGGAGTCGTCGGCGGCGAACTCGGCCACGACCACGCGCTCGGGCGCGGTGAGCGCGGCGATGGCGTCGATCTCGTCCCGCGCTATCGGGCCGCCGCCGTCCGCGAGCCGGTCCGCGACCTCGCGCAGGAGACCGGCGTCCGCGATACCGGCGACCGCCAGCAGCGCGTACGGCTGGCCGAGCCGCCCCTCGTCCAGCAGGAACCGGACGAGGGTGCGTGCCTGACCGGCGACGTCCGGCCACGGCCCGGTGCAGCGCAGCAGCGCCCCGGCGCCGAGCCGCACGTCCGCCCACTGGCGCTTATCCAGGCCCTGGACCAGCGCGTCGAACATGCGGCGGCACGCGTCCGGCGTGTAGCGCGGCTGCCGCTCCTTCGCCGCGTCCTCGACCGCGAAGCGGACGCGCGTCGAGACGAACGGCTCCGCCGGCGCCGCGTACGCGGCGGGCAGGAGCGTGCCGAGGTCCTCGTCGGAGACCAGGGACAGGTCGGGGTACGCGCTCAGGAACCCCTCGTCCTCCGGCGCCGGGGCGGTCATGGCGCGCAGCATCCGCGCCGCCGGGCCGTCCATCAGACCCCCGTCCTGATCCGCCGCAGCAGCGACTCGTCCGCGATCTTGTGGTCGGCGGCGAGCAGCACCGCCTTGGTGAGGATCAGCGACAGCCGCTCGTCCTCGAACGGCAGGAACAGCCTCGACTGCCCCTTGCGGCGCGCCGGCACGATCCGCAGCAGCGTCCCGTCCGGCTCCATCCGCACGTGCCCCGTGCCGAGATGGATCCGGTAGGCGCGCAGCTCGCCCCGCACGGCGAGGAAGCGGTCGTCCAGCGCGCACCGGTCGGCGATCTTCGTGCGGGGCAGGATCCGCTCCAGCGCCGCGCGCCGCACCTCCGCCGCCGCGCCCGGCCGGCCGAACGCCGCCTCCCGCCGGTAGTGCAGGTGGTGGCGGTCCTCGCCGTCCGGCCAGTCGGGGTCCGCGGCGATCGACGCGGCGTCCACGAACAGGCCGACGTCGCGCATCGCCTCGCTGAACACCAGCGGCGGCGCGTCGGCGAGCCCCGCGCGGCTCCAGTGCCGGCGGTCCCGCCGCTCGAACCGCACATGCCCGGTGACGACGTGCTCCCCCTGCCCCGCCGCCTCCGCCGGGTCGTAGCGCAGGACCGCGCGCCACCCGCCGTCGAGGACGCGCCGCGCCGCCGCCGGGGCGCCGCCGTGCAGCCGGCCGCGGTGGTCGGGCCGCCAGCCGCGCTCCCGGAACAGCTCCCGCAGCCGCGCGTACCGGACGATGTGCCCCGCGAACCGGTCCGAGCGGGCCGCGCCCGCCTCGTCCGGGCCGAGCACGCAGACCTCCCGGAACGCCTGCCGGAACGCCTGCACCATCCGGTTGTCGATCACGAAGTCGCGCCACGCCCGCACCACGGCGGGCCGCGCCCGCACCGGATGCCACAGCCGCACCCGCGCGCCGTCCGCCGGGACGGGCAGCGCGCGCCCGTCCACCGTCACCAGCACGTCCTCGCCGGGCGTCGCCGCGTGCCAGATCCCGTCCGGGTCCTGGAACTCCCAGATCAGGCCGCGGGCGACGGCGCCGCTCACCGGATGGTCGAGCCACTCGCGCCGCCACGCGCCGTGCCGCCACGACCGGCCGTCCGCCGCCATCAGCGCCTCGGCGCGGGCCCGCTCGTCCGCGAGGGTGCCGCGGACCCCCTTCGCGAGCGCCTTCAGCTCCCGGATCTCCGCGGCGTGCGGGACCTTCAGCGCACCGGGGACGGTCGGCAGCGGGTACCCGTCCGACCCGACATAGGTCAGCCGCACCGTCAGCGGGTTCTCGATCGCGAGGACGGCCTGGTAGCCGCCGACGTCGCGGGCGAGGGACCCGTCCCCGCCGAGACCGTGCGCGGGCACGTCGGGCACGCCGTCGTCGGGGGGCGGGGGCGGGGCCGGGGCCGCCGAGGGTCCGGCCCACGTCGCCGCGGGCCGCTTCCTGGTGGGCCACTTCTTCGTGGGCCACGGGCCGTCGAGCGCGGTGAGGTGCGCCCGGAGGTCGTCGAACATGTCGCGATCTTGGCAGATCCTCCCGCCCCGGCCGGGCCGTTCGGTAAGGATCATCGTGCCGGTGACAGCTGGCGCAGGATCGTCTCGTCGGTGATCCTCGCGTCGGCGGCCAGCAGGAACGCCTTGCTGAGGATCAGCGACAGCCGCTCGTCCTCGAACGGCAGGAACACCGTGCCGCCGCCCGTGCGGCCGCCCCGCACGATGCACAGGTACGCGCCGTCCGGCTCCATCAGGATGTTCCCCGAGCCCAGATGGATCTTGTAGGTGCGCAGGTCGCCGCGGACGACCAGGTACCGCCCGTCCAGTGCGCAGCGCCCGGCGATCTTCGTGCGGGGCAGGATCCGCTCCAGCGCCGCGCGCCGCACCTCCGCGCTCGCGGTCAGCTCGCCGAACGTCGCCTGCCGCCAGTACGCGGTGTAGCGGTCCTCGCCCCGGTCCGCCCACTCGGGGTCGGCGGCGATCGACGTGACGCCGACGAACAGGTCCACGTCCCGCATCGCCTCGCTGAACACCAGCGGCGGCACCTCCGCGAGCGGCGCCTCCAGCCAGCGGCGGCCGTCTCTGCGCTCGAACCGCACCTGGTCGGTCGCGGCGTACTCGGGCGTGTAGTCGAACCCCTCCTCCACCGGCTCGTGGTAGAAGCACGCCCGCCACGCGCCGCCGCCGAACTCGCCGCGCGCCTCGCCGTTGTAACCGCCGTCGTAGGAACCGAGGAAGTTGCTCTGCCAGCCACGCTCCTTGAACAGCGCGTACAGGCGCCGGTAGTGCACGATGTGCGCCGCGAACCGGTTGGAGTACGTCTTCGTCTCCTCCTCCGCGGGGGTGAGCAGGTAGATCTCCCGGAACGCCTGCTTGAACGGCTGCCGGACCCGCCCGTCCATGACGCGCTCCCGCCAGGCGCGGACCTCGTCCAGCGCGGCGCGGGCCGGATGCCACAGCCGGACGTTCACCGGCTCGCCGTCCGGCGCGTCCATCACGGCGCGCCAAGCGCCGTCCTCGCCCTGGAACTCCCAGATCAGCCCGCGCGCGACGGCACCGGTGACCGGATGGTCCCGGTAGTACTCGCGCCACTCGCCGTACGGCCAGGCCCGCGCGCCGTCCGACATGATCGCCTCGATGCGCGCCCGCTCCCCCGACAGCGTCCCGCGGATCTCCTTGGCGAGCGCCTTCAGCTCCTTCAGCTCGTCCGCGAACCCGTCCTTCACCGCCGCCGGGGCCGTCCGGGACGCGCGGCCGTCCGCGCCGGCGAACGTGAGCCGGACGGTCGCCGCGTCCTCGATCGCGATGCGGGCGACGTGCGCGCCGAGCGTGCGCTCCAGCGTCCCGTCCGGGCCGAGCCCGTGGGCGGGGACGCCGCGCTCCACCAGCTGCTCGGGCGTGATCCCCTGCCGTTCCGCGGCGGCCCGCAGGGCGGTGCCGATCTGCTTGCGCAGCGCCCGGTCCTTGATCTTCATCTGGAGCCGGCCGAGCTCCGCCAGCGCCGAGGCGTCCTCGACGGCGCCGAGCGCGTTGATCGCCGCCCCCGCGAGCTTGAGGTCCTGCGTGACATCGCCGCGCGCCCCCGTCCGCAGCGCCAGCGCCCCCAGCAGCGGCACCGTCTCCGCGCCGCCGGTCACCGTCGCCGCCCAGACGACGCCGCGCGCCAGGTCCCCGTGGTTCTGGTGGACGAGGTAGTGGTAGTGGTACTGGTCGCCGACCCACCCGGCGTGGCCGCCGTGCTCCCGGCTGCACAGGGGCTCGCCCTCGGCGAGGATCCGCAGGCACTCGGCCACCGCGCCCCGCGCGTCCGCGGCGTCCGCGAGCGACACGCACGTCCGCCGCCACTTCTGCGACGGGCGCGGCGACGACAGGCCGTCCAGGTGCCGGATGAACGACGCCACGTCCGCCTCCGGCGCCTCCCGCGCGCGCTCGCGCAGCGGCGCCGCCCACGCGTCGCGGCTCGGGACCAGCCCGGCCGGGAGGGAGTCGCCGACGTCGGCCAGGAGCGCGCGCAGCCGCTTCGCGATCATCGGACGCTCGTACGAGCCGATGTGGCCCTCCATGAACGCCTGATGGGCGAGGCGGAGCGCGGGCCCCACGGCCCGGCGCCCGCCGGCGTCGAGCGCGCCGGCGGCGGTGAGCGCGATCATCAGGGTGTCCCCGAACCAGGAACCGCCGCGGTGGTCGGCGGCGCACCCGAGCAGCACCTCGGCCTCGGCGGGCGTCCAGCCGCCCGTCCGCGCCGCCAGGCGGGACATGTCGCGCTGGTGGCGCCACAGCGGCGCGTCGTCAAGGCAGGCGGCCAGCATGAGGACCAGCAGCGCGGCCCTGGCGTCCGCCCCCGCGCAGCCGTCCAGCCACCGGTTCAGGTCGCCCCGGACGGCCGTGTCCTCGGCGGCGTACGCGGCGTAGTCCTCCGGGGCCTTCGCCGCGTCCCAGGTGTTCCTCCGCGCCCGGTCGAGCAGGGCGACGAGCCCGCGACCGCGGTCGAGGGCGGCCAGGCGGACGTCGTCGAGGGCGTCGCCCTTGCGCGCCGCCGCCACGAGGGTGTCGTAGAGCATGGCCGTGAGGGTGGCAGGGGTGACCGACAAAACCGGCGATCCGGGTGTCTGGTCAGTGACCTTCCGGTCACCTACGCTCGGGGATACCGTACAGAACGAGATTCGGGACGGCCCATGGCGCACAGCGTGGTGATCATCGGAAGCGGGTTCGGCGGCATCGGGATGGCGATCCGGCTGCGGGAGGCCGGCGTCCACGACGTGGTGGTCCTGGAGAAGGCCGACGGGCTCGGCGGCACCTGGCGCGACAACACCTACCCCGGCGCCGCCTGCGACGTCCCGTCCCACCTGTACTCGTTCTCGTTCGAGCGCAAGACGGACTGGACGCGCCGGTTCCCGCCGCAGCCGGAGATCCTCGACTACCTGTGGCACTGCGCCCGCAAGTACGGCGTGCTCGACAAGATCAGGTTCGGTACCGAGGTCACCGAGGCGCGGTTCGACGAGGACGCGGCGCTGTGGCGGGTGTCCACGACGACCGGCGAGCTGGACGCGCGGGTGCTGGTGTCGGCGTGCGGGCAGCTGAACCGGCCCGCGCTCCCGCCGGTCGAGGGCCGCGAGTCGTTCACCGGGACGAGCTTCCACTCCTCCCGCTGGGACCACGGCACCGACCTGCGCGGCAAGCGGGTCGCGCTGGTCGGGACGGGCGCGAGCGCGATCCAGATCGTGCCGGAGATCGCGAAGGAGGCGGCGGAGCTGCGGCTGTTCCAGCGGTCCGCGCCGTACGTGATCGACAAGCCGGACCGGCCGTACCGCGCGTGGGAGAAGGCCGTCCTGCGGACCGTGCCGGGCGCGTACGCGCTGAGCCGCGCCCGGATCTACGCGATGTTCGAGTCGCGCGCGCTCGGCTTCGTCAAGTACCCGAAGCTGATGGGGCTCATGGAGAAGGGCTTCCGCAAGCACCTGGAGGAGCAGGTCGACGACCCGGCGCTGCGCGGCCGGCTCGTCCCGGGGTACCGGATGGGATGCAAGCGGATCCTGCTGTCCGACACCTACTATCCGGCGCTGGGCAGGCCGAACGTCGACCTGATCACCGATCCGATCGAGCGCGTCACGCCGTCCGGCGTCGCGACCGCGCGCGAGCACTACGACGTCGACGTGATCATCTACGCGACCGGGTTCCAGTCCACCGACTTCCTGTCCCCGATGAAGATCGTCGGACGGGACGGGCGGGAGCTGAACGAGGCGTGGCGGGACGGCGCGCAGGCGCACCTCGGCATCACCGTCAGCGGCTTCCCCAACCTGTTCCTGCTGTACGGGCCGTACACCAACCTCGGCCACAACTCGATCATCTACATGCTGGAGTCGCAGTTCCGGTACGTGCTCGGCTGCGTGGAGGCGCTGCGCCGGCACGGCCTGGACTGGATCGACGTGAAGCCCGACGTGCAGGACGCGTTCACCCGCGAGATGCGGGAGCGGATGCGGGCGACGGTGTGGGAGGCGGGCTGCCAGAGCTGGTACATGACCGAGGACGGCAAGGTCGTCAACAACTGGCCCGGCTTCACCTTCGCCTACCGCAACGCGACCCGCCGCCCCGACCCGCGGCATTTCACGGTGCGGCGCGCTACCGCCCGGTAGCCGCCGGGTTAGGCTCGGAGGCATGCCGACCGCCTTCATCACGGGCGCGACCGCGGGCATCGGCGCCGCGTTCGCCCGCCGCCTCGCCTCCGACGGGTTCGACCTGGTGCTGCTGGCCCGCGACACCGAACGGCTGGAGCGGGCCGCCGGCGAGCTCCGCGACCGGTACGGGGTGCGCGCCGAGACGCTGACCGCCGACCTCGCCACCGAGGCGGGCCTCGCCGCCGCCGAGGAACGCGTCCGCAAGGACGTCGACCTGCTGGTCAACAACGCGGGGTTCGGCCACAACGGCGTGTTCCTCGACGTGCCGGTCGCGGACGAGATCACGATGCTGAAGGTGCACTGCGAGGCCGTCCTGCGGCTCACCCACGCGGCGCTGCCCGGGATGCTGGAGCGCGGCCGGGGCGGGATCGTCAACGTCGCGTCGGTCGCGGCGTTCGCGACGCGCGGCACCTACGGTGCGTCCAAGGCGTGGGTGGTCAACTTCAGCCAGGGCGTGGCCGCCGACATCCGGCGCCGCTCGCGCGGGCGCGTCCGGGTGATGGCGCTGTGCCCCGGCTACACGCACACCGAGTTCCACCAGCGGGCGAGCATGGACATGTCCGGCCTGCCGGAGTTCATGTGGCTGAAGGACGCCGACGTCGTGGACGCGGCCCTGCGCGACCTGCGGCGCGGCGCGCAGATCAGCGTGCCCGGCGCGCAGTACAAGGCGATCGTGGCGCTCACCCGCCTGGTGCCGCGCGGGCTGGTCGCGCGCCTGTCGTCCGACACGGGCCGTCACTACGATTGATCAATTAGTCAAGCGTCACGGTCTTGTCACACGGAGTCCGACACGGCATGTTGGACTTCCGGCGGTTCTCAGGCGCGCGGAACCCCGGTTCCGCCCGCCCCCGATCCGCCGAGAGGTCCCTGATGGGTCACGACCTGGGTTACGCCGCCCTCGCTCTGATCGCGACCACCGTCTACTACATCGCCTTCCTCGTCTTCCGTGTCTCCGCGCGCCGGATGGAGCCGCTCAGGGGAAGCCGTCCGTTCCGGGTCGCCCGGCTCATGCTCACCGACCCGGTGTGGCTGGGCGGCGGGCTGCTGCTGTTCCTCGGCCTCGGCTACGAGGTGGTGGCGTTCCAGCAGATGCCGCTCGCCGTCGCGCAGCCGATCTTCGCGGTCAGCCTGGTGTTCCTCGTCGGGTACGCCGTGTGGTTCCTCGGCGAGCGGCTCAGCCTCCGGGAGTGGGCCAGCGTCGCGCTGTTCGTGCTGGCGACCGTGCTGATCGGGCTGTCGGCGACCGGGGACGGCACCCCGGCGGCGCACGCCACGCTCGTCGGCACGCTCGAGTCCCCCTGGACGATGCTCGCGATCTGCGCGCCCGCCGTGATCATCGCCGGGCTGGTGTGGCTGGTCGGCGACCGGCGCGCCGGCGGCCGGCACGCCCGCAAGCTCGCCGGGGTCGCCTACGGCATCGGCGCGGGCGCCTGCGCGGGGCTCGCCGAGGCCGGCATCCGCGGCATCTCGCTCGTCTACGCCGACACCGGCAGCCTGCGCGCCGTCCTGGAGTCCGCCTACCCGTACCTGACGCTCGGGCTGGCCGCGATCGCGCTCGGGCAGCTGCAGATCGCCCTGCAGCGCTGCCGCGTGGCGATCGTCGCGGTCGTGCTGACCGTCATCGGCCGCAGCTACCTCATCGTCAGCAGCACCGTCCTGTTCGGCGAGGAGTGGCCCCGGGACGCGCTGCCGTTCCTGCTGCGCGCCGGCGGCTTCGTGCTGGCGCTGGTCGCGCTGGTGACCTTCCCGCGGTACGAGGAGCCGGGCGCCACCGCGGCGCTGCCCGCGCGGGCCGCCCGCCGGAAGGGCGTGCGCGCCCTGCCTTGATCCCTTACATTGCCGGAATGGCCCCCTTCTCCCGATCGCTTCGGGGGGCGGCGCCCCGGCCCGGCCGGGCGCGCGCCCGCAGAGCGACGCCAGTCCGGGCCCTCGGCACGGCCGCGCTCGCCGCGGCCGCGCTCGGCGCCGCCCTCGTGCCCCTCGCCGCGTCCCCCGCGTCCGCCGTGGTCGGCGGCGCGCCCGCCTCCGCCGCCTCCTACCCGTGGCTCGCGGCGGTCGGCTCGCCGGTCTTCTTCGTCCGCCCGGCCGGCCAGTTCTGCGGCGGCGTCCTCATCAAGCCGGACCAGCTGCTCACCGCCGGGCACTGCGTGTCGGTGCTGCGCGGCGTGCCCGGCCTGCTCCAGGTCACCTTCGGCCGCGACGACCTGTCCGGCAGCGGCGGCGAGAGCGTGCCGGTGAAGTCCGTGAAGCTGCACCCGGAGTACAGCGAGACGTCCTTCAAGGGCGAGACGGTCAGCCACCACGACCTCGCCGTCCTCACCCTGGCGCGGCGGGTGGACCGGCCGACCGTCCCGCTCGGCTCCCCCGGGTCCGCCGCGACCGGCGTGGTGGCCGGCTGGGGCACCACGTCCGAGTCCGACTGGTTCAACACCCGGCTGCGCGCCGCGCAGGTGCCGCTGCCCGGCGACGCCGCCTGCGAGAAGGCCTACGGCGGCTTTTACGACGCGTCCGACATGGCGTGCGCCGGGTCGCCGAAGGCCGACACCTGCCAGTTCGACAGCGGCGGGCCGCTGCTGGCGGGCGGCCGCGTCGTCGCCCTCACGTCCTGGGCGTACGGCTGCGCCAAGCCCGGCTATCCCGGCGTCTACACGCGCGTCACCGACCTTCCCTAGCCTCCGCCCGGCCGGAAGCGGGCAGCGATTGGCGCCGCGGGCCCGCCTCCGGCAATGCTGTGACCCATGCGCGTATTGGTGACGGGGGCGGCGGGTTACATCGGGTACGCGGTGGCGCGGCGGCTGGTGGCCGCCGGGCACGACGTCGACGGGCTGATACGGCGGGACGCCGAGCTGCCGGACGGGGTGCGGCCCGTCCGCGGCGACGTCCTGCACCCGGGCTCGCTGCCGTCCGGGCAGTACGAGGGGGTGTGCCATCTCGCGGCGCTCACCCGCGTCCGCGAGTCGTTCCGTGAGCCGCTGCGCTTCTTCACCGCCAACGTGCAGGGCACGGTCAACGTGCTGCACGCCGCCGCGGGGGCGCGCGTGGTGTTCGGGTCGACCGCCGCGGTGTACGGGACGCCAGAACGGCAGCCGATCCCGGAGACCGAGGCGACCGCGCCGTCCAACCCATACGGGGCGTCGAAGCTGGCCGCCGAGCAGGCCGTCCGGTACCACGCCCGGACCGGCGCGATCGGCGCGGTCGTGCTGCGGACGTTCAACGTCGCGGGCTCGGTGGACGGCCGGGTCGACCCGGACGAGACCCGGCTGATCCCCAAGGCGCTCGCGGTCGCCGCGGGCCGCGCGCCCCAGCTGGAGATCAACGGCGACGGGCTGGCGGTCCGCGAGTTCCTGCACGTCGACGATCTCGCCGCCGCCTACGTCGCCGCGCTGGAGGCGGTGGAACTCGGCGAGGATCGGGTCTACAACGTCGGCAGCGGCACCGGGACCGCCGTCCACGAGGTCGTGTCGGCGGTCGAGAAGGCGACCGGGCGGCCCGTCCCGACGCTGCGCCGCCCGCCGCAGCCGGAGCCGCCCGTGCTGGTGTGCGACGCCGCCGCGATCCGCGCCGAGCTCGGCTGGCGGCCGGAGCGGTCCGCGCTCCCGGAGATCATCCGGGGCTCGTGGGCCGCCCTGACTCGCGGGGACGGATAAACTCTCCAGCGTGTCCGACCCGAAGTTCGAAGTCCAGATGCTCCACGACCGTGTCATGATCAAGGTCGAGAAGGACGCCGGCGAGCGCCGCAGCACCTCCGGCATCGTGATCCCGGCGACCGTCGAGCAGGCCAACCGCCTCGTCTGGGGCGAGGTGTGCGGGGTCGGCCACCACGTCCGCACGGTCAAGGTCGGCGACCGCGTCCTGTTCCACCCCGGCGACCAGTACGAGGTCGAGATCCAGGGCGAGAACTACCTGGTGATGCGGGAACGCGACCTGCACGCCGTCGCCAACGAGCGCCCCGAGCACGGCACCGGCCTCTACCTGTGAACCCGGACGGCGGGGGGCCGGCCCCGACCCCCCCCCCCCCCCGCCCGCGCGGGGCCGACTCCCGGCTGAGAATC